>JAGHCE010000050.1 GCA_021160625.1 Planctomycetota bacterium
GCCGTCTCGTGCCCCGGGCTGCTTCTCGAAGAGCACCATGGCTTCATTCCTGTCGGGAATGCTGCAACCGTACGGGTTTTTCGGCAGGCCTGCCGCGAGCGCCGCCACCACGCCGGCCTCGGCGGCGTTCGCGTCGCCAAGCGATGCTCGTGCCCCGCACGAGGGGCATACGGCGAGTTCCCACTGCGAGAGAACACCGAGTGACGCGCTGAGGTGGCGACGTGCTTCTTCAGCCGGATCGACCGGAACACCTGTAAAGAGTACCAATCTTGGAGCGGCCTGCGGCGAAAGCAGTTTGAAAAGGTCCATAACCCCGAATGAACGGTAGTGATGGTTGATGTGGTAAAGAAGGCCGCAATTCCCGCACCGGGTGGTCTGTGCTGCAAGGTTCTCAAGAAAAGGGACGGTGATGAGCACGTACCGCGCAGATATCCTGAGAATCTCTTTGAGCGCCGACCGATAGGCGTCCGGAGGCATATGTTCCAGCACGTCATTGGCCATCACCAGGTCAAACGAATCGTTGGGGAAAGGCATTTCGGATATCGAGGCGAGCACCTTCTCGCGGCGAACATGGCTAAGCGCGACCTCGGAGAAATCGAGGCCCACGACCCGAAGGTGTGCGGGCAGCGAATCAGTCAGGAACCCGTCGCCGCAGCCCGCGTCGAGGATGCTTTCAACCCCCGTTGGAATGAGTGTTTCGATGTCGCTGAGGATCGTCCGTTGATACTCCAACGGCTCATTGCCCCAAAGGGCCGGCTGGTCGTAGTAGGCGAGTTCGTTATTCATCCGCAAACGCCGCCTCGAACGTCTGCAGACACAGGCCCTGCTCGTAGGGTTGTTCCCGTGGTTGCACGACCTGGAAGTGAATGCAACGGTCGAGCACGTGGTAACTTGCGGGTTCAAGGCCGTCGTGGCGAAGGTCCTTGAAGATAGCCGCCGAAGCCACGTAGGCTCCCCGGCCGAGACGTACAGTGTCGATATCGAATGCTACAGCGCCGCGGCCGGAAAGTGATTCGCGGCCGAGTTCGCCGGACCGCGCAAAAAACTGTGTCGCACAGCGACCGTCGGGAAGGTAGGCGCAAAAGACGAAAACCGGGTTTCTTATCTCCCCTTCGACGGCATATTCGAAGAGAATCCGCGCCGGGTGCGCGGTTTGAAGCACCTTCGTCTCCCTCACTCCCGGGCCAAAGAGTGCAACGCGGGTTATGCGCGCGCCGCCGTTGCCGTATTCGCTGCCCTTCGAAAAATCAGTGGGCTGCTTAGCGCTTTGTGCACCGCTGTCGCCTTCTGGGTTCGTTTCGGCTTCGAGCGCAGGCACCACGAAGGACGCCGTGTCCGCACCCGTCGGCAACACCCCGAGCGCAGTGTAGCCCTCGCCGTTGTAGAGTTCGAGTTTGACCGGCTCTTGCCCCTTATGGACTATCTCGAGTTCGAGGCTGCTGGAGCCGAGTGTCTTCGGCACCGCCAACTCGAACGGCGCATGAGCGTACCTCCCGGAAACATCTGCGTAAAGACGATAGGAACCGTCGCCGTCGCGTTGCGGTTCGCCCCAGTCCATATAACCGGGCGCGTCGAGAACGTAGTGCAGGTGTTCGGGTGAATTATCGAGCGGCCCGCCGACGTCGATTTCCGCAACGACTTCGCGTGTTGATTTGAGCCGTACGAAATAGATTTTGTGAGGGGCACGGGGGTGTAGGGAACCGTTTCCCGGCACAAGGTGGAAAAGGCGCCTGTCGTAAATGTCCGTGAGCGTGCCGAGCGAAAGCGCGTGGTTCCTGAGTACGCGGCGGTCGCGCGCCTTGAGGCGTGCCTCCTCGTCTTTGCGCACCGCGGCTGAGTAGGCCTTGACGACTTCCAGCGGCGCGCCGTCGGCCCTTGTCTTTCCGCGGTCGAGCCAGACGACCCTGTCACAGAGGTGCTGAACGCTCGCGAGGTCATGGCTCACGAAAAGCACGGTCGCACCTGATTCGCGCGTCAGCGCTTTCATCCGCTCGACGCATTTGCCGGCGAAGTATGCATCTCCCGCCGCAAGTATCTCATCTATAATCAGTATATCCGGCCCCACCGCGGTGGCTGCGCTGAAGGCAAGGCGCGCGTACATACCCGCCGAATAGGTCTTGACCGGGTGGTCGATGAACTCGTCGATCTCCGCGAAATCGATTACTTCGGGTTCCTTTGCCTCTATCTCGCGCGCCGAGAGCCCCTGGTAGGCCAGATACGTTCGAATGTTCTGCCTGCCCGTGAATTCCGGGTGAAAGCCCGTACCGAGTTCCAGAAGGGCCCTGACATTGCCGTTGACCTCGACCTGGCCCTCGGTGGCGGTAAGCGCCCCGGCGATTATCCTGAGCAGTGTGCTCTTTCCCGCGCCGTTTCGCCCGATAATGCCGAGGCGCTGTCCGCGCGGGATTTCGAGATCAAAGTCCCTGAGCGCCCAGAAGCGCTGGGGAGGAGGGACTCGCACAAACGGCAGTGAACTCAGGCCGAATGCGTCAAGCAACCGGTGTGCGGGGCGGTCGTAGAGTTTGTAGAGCTTGCCCAGAGAGGCGATCTTTACTGCCGAATCAGACATTATCCGCGAACACCCTTTTCATTCTCGTGAAGAAACGCAGACCGAGACAGGCGGAGGCAACCGAGATGATGCAGAGCGTTGCCAGCACGCGCCCCGGAAAGTGCCCCGCCATCAGGATCTCCTGCCAGGAAACGACGATGTAGTAAAGGGGGTTGAGAAGCAGAAGCCGGTGAACGCCGGGGGGCAAATCGGACACACTGTACGCAATCGGGCTCACCAGCATCAAGAGGAGCGTCAGAATCGCAACCGCGTTCTGAAGGTCGCGCACAAAGACGTTGAGGCTCGAAAGCACCCATATCACGCCCATTGAGAGCAGGAGTTGCGCCAGGAAGACCACCGGAAACAGCGCGGCGTAGACGGTGAGCCTTCCGCAAAGGCCGAGCGCGACGAAGAGGATGCCCGCCGCCGCTAAGTGTGTGCACTGCGACGCGAGCACCACCTTTACGGGGACGAGTTCAATGGGGAAAAGGGTGTTCTTTATCAGGTTGGAGTTGCCGGTAACCGACGGGACGCCGGCGGCAAGGGATTCGGTGAAGGCAAGGAACGGCACGAGGCCGCAGAAAATGTGGAGCACGTACTCGTGAGACTTGTAAAGGCCGAAGCGCGCATTGAAAATGTAGATGTAGACCAGCGAATACGCGCCGAGAAAGAGCAGCGGGTAGAGGACAAGCCAGGCCAGGCCGAGGACCGAACCCGCATAACGGGCGCGGACGTCGCTTCGGACGGTTCGAACAAGCATCGCCCTGTGGCGCAATACCAGCGCAAAGGGCGCCCAGACAGCCCCCCATACCCTCGACACCGCGACCAATGCGGCGGGGTTTACGCTTTTCGGGGTGCGCGCGGCTTCCCGCAAGTTGCTCTCCTTCACTGCCCCTGCAATTGCGACCGGGTATTACGGTAAGTCGACCATCCCCTGCTTAGATTATCGGCTCTTTCGCGGCCGTCCTTTTACCCAAAGTACCGCCCATAAACATAAGTGCATTCAAAAGTTGCGGTTTTCGGACTGCCTGGATGCCGCGCCGCCTGGAAACTGCGACACGGGAACAAAGTCCACCGGAATTGCCCGGGGTTTTCGCGAAAAAGAGAATGTTGTTGTAATTGCGGACATTGCGGGGTATATTACGAGTGAAGAGAAGATATAGCGGAAGCCCTGCAGAGAGCGCTTTGCTCGCCTGAGGAGCCGCCGCCCACATATGGGGCGGACGCGGCACGCACATCGTAGGATTGCCTGTTGTTTCCCCACCGAAGGAGTTTTTCACTTTATGTCAGAGAATGTCCAGACACAGACGATGGAAGAATGCGGATTTGAAGAGTTGGGGCTCACAAAGCCCTTTCTTGACGCCCTCAAGAACGAAGGTTACAAACGGCCGACTCCGATTCAGAGGAAGGCCATATCGGTCCTGCTCGAAGGCCGAGATATGCTTGGGTGCGCGCAGACAGGCACAGGCAAGACCGCGGCCTTTGCGCTGCCGACGATGCAGCGCCTCCTGGCGGTAAAGTCCAACACCAAGAATAGGCCGATCCGAGTGCTCGTTATTACGCCGACCCGGGAACTTGCCCAGCGGATAGCGGACAGTTTCGAGACTTACGGGCGGTACACACCGCTGCGCACGGGCGTTATATACGGCGGGGTAAGCCAGGTCCCGCAGGAAAAAATGCTGCGCAGGGGCGTTGATATAATCGTGGCGACGCCGGGTCGGCTGATGGACCTTATGAGACAGGGGCTTGTCCACCTCGCAAGGATCGAGGTATTTATTCTTGACGAAGCGGACCGGATGCTCGACATGGGTTTTATCAACGACGTCCGCACGATAGTCAGGGCCATCCCTAAGGAAAGGCAGACGCTCCTTTTCTCGGCGACGATGTCGCCTAACATTCAGTACCTGGCCGACTCGATCCTGATGCGCGCAGTCGAGGTGCGGATAACTCCGGATTTGCCGACGCCGGGGACGGTCGAGCACTACGTGTACCTTGTCGAGCGCAAGGACAAGAAAGCCCTGCTGAAACATCTCCTGTCGGACAAGAGCATCAAGCGAACATTGGTGTTTACCCGAACGAAACGCACCGCCGAGTACCTGGCGATGGATCTCAAACATAGCCGGGTGAGCGCCGATGCCATTCATTCCGACAGGTCGCAGTCGGCGCGCAGGCGCGCGCTTGAAAACTTCAAAAACGGCAACGTCAGGGTGCTTGTGGCGTCGGACATCGCCGCGCGCGGAATCGATGTTGACGACATTTCGCACGTAATAAACTTCGACATGCCAGGCAGCGGCGAAGTGTACGTTCACCGCACGGGGCGCACAGGCCGCGCGGAGCACAGCGGCATAGCCTGGTCCTTCTGCACGATGGAAGAGCGCGTCCAGCTCGACGATATCGAGAAACTGCTGCGGCAGCGGATCGAAACCGCGGGCAACAACCCCTTCGCCTCCCCTATAGCAAGAAGGAACAAGGACGAGGTTAAGAAATCACAGGGCAGAAACAGGCGCATTATGCGGCACAGGCGGCGCAAGTAGGACACAACCCGCCGCCCTTCCCCCGAGTCGCGCGGCTCCTGGCCCTGGCCTACCACATCGCAGACCCGGGTCCGCTCCGGCTGCCGGTTTGTTAGCCTATCGGCTGCACGTAGATGTCACCAGAGTCTGCTCCACATCAGGGGCGTTCATTTACATTTCGGTTTCTTCAGTTACGGTCGCAACCTTGCCGTCGGCGCCTACCACTTCCCTCTCAACGCTGCGGTAAACGGTGACGTTTGGAGCTTCCCAGATTCCGACAAGGTGGGCGCGGCGTTCCCTGGCACCTTTCAAGGATGGCAATCTGCATGTGTACAACATTTGAAGGGCCTGCGCCCCTTCCGGCTCACCGCTTGGCCCATCTGCACCAACGTGAGGACAGCGGCTCTTGGCTTAGTCGGCGTGAGGAAGAAAAAAGGGCTGGGACAACCACCCATCGCCGTGATGAAGGCAATTTCCGAACCCGCCATTCAAGTGGGCGCCGCCGGCCGGGCTCGCGGATCCCCTGAAAGGGGCGTGCGCTGCAGAGGCCGGTTCAGGCTCCCCGGCTTTGGGTATCGGTTCAGGAAATTTGCGCCTTCGAACACGTACGCGGCAGAAATCCCTGCCCACACATAGTATCGGCCAAAGAGAACCGTGGGGCAAGTGAATTTCTCGAATTTTTCAGCGCAGCGTCGCGCCGAGGCGCTCTGACAGAATGCCTACGATGAGGGCCTGGGTGCGGTCGGCCTCCTCGCCGGTCAGCGTCTTTTCGGGCGACCGGAAAACCACGTGAAGAGCGACGCTTTTACTGCCTTCGGGGATCGGTTTGCCTCGGTAGAGGCTGATGAATGATATGGAGTCAAGGTACTCGGCGCCTGCGCCCTCGATGCAGGAGACGATCTCGGCCCACTTGACGCTCTCTCGAACGACGAGGGCCAGGTCGCGCTCAACGCCGGGGAAGCGCTGCAGCGTTTTGAAACTTTCCACGTTGCGAGGCCTCGCTTCGAAGCGGCCCAGGTTAATCTCCGCGACCGAAACACCTGTCCGCAGGTTGACCGACTCTACAATTGACGAATCAAGGCGCCCGATGAATCCGACCATCTCGCCGCCCGAGATGATGCTTGCCGCCTCGCCAGGGGCCAGGAACGGGAAATCGCAAGGCTCGAACTCGACAGCCTCGGCACCAATCGCCTGGAAAAGCCGCTCCACAATACCCTTGGCCGCAGGAAAACCGCGCCCCGTAACCGCCGCCGCCATAAGCGGCTGGTCCGGCAGCGTGTCACTCGAAGGCAGGTAGACGTGGGCGACCTCGTAGACATCCGCGTCAGGGACCTTGCGGTCCTCGTTTGTCTTGCGCACGAGAAGGAGGCTTCCCACGAGGCTCGGCCGCAGGAAGGTGTCCTCGTGACCTGGGCGGTTTTCGATATAGACGGGGTCTTCGCGGGTCCAGGGGCTTATCTTCCTGAAGAGGTCACCTGTAACGAGGGAATAGGAGACGCACCCGTAGAAACCGCAGGCGGTGAGAACCTCTTCGGCCGCCTCCGTGATTATCTCGCGGGGGTTGCGCCTACCGACGGCTACCTTCAGGGCGGCGGCAAAGGGAATCTTGTCGTAGCCTTTTATGCGCGCCACTTCCTCGATGAGGTCGATTTCCTCCTTTACGTCGCCGCGAAACGACGGGACCTCAACAACGGTCTCGTCCGGCGAACCGCCGCGCAGGACAAAATCCAGCGACGCTAAGATCGTGCGCGTTTCTTCGATGGGAACATCAATGCCGAGTATGCGCCTGACGCGGGACATCCTCAGCCTTACCTCCGGGCGTGCGCCGCGCTCGACGCCCACCTTCAGGACGCCCTCGCACAGCGTGCCACCGGCAATCTCCACGATAAGCTCTCCCGTGCGGCGGCTCGCCCAGTCCACCGTCTCGACGTCCACGCCCCTCTCGAACCTGTAGGAAGCGTCGGTCGAGATGCCGAGGCGCTTTGCCGTGGTACGAACAGAGTACTGGTCGAACTGCGCGCTTTCGACAAAGACGTCGCTCGTCTCATCACCGATTTCGCTCTCGGCGCCGCCCATAATGCCGGCGAGGGCAACGGGCATCTTGCCGTCGGCAATGACGAGGTCCGAATCCGTCAGGGTATGCTTAGTCTCGTCAATGAGCGTGATCTGCTCTCCCGAGACTGCCCGGCGGACTATAATCTTCCTACCGGCGAGCTTGGCAAGGTCAAAGGCGTGAAGCGGCTGGCCGCATTCGTACATCACGTAATTGGTGATATCGACGACGTTGTTGATGCTGCGCAGGCCTATCGACTCGACCTTCTCCCGCAGCCAGGCTGGCGACGGCGCGATTTTCACGCCCTTTATGACGCGGCCGGTGTACAAGGGGCACAGGTCGGCGTCGGGGACTTCCAGGGCCGCCTCATCCGCTACGGGGCCCCCGGCGGGGGGCAGTTCGACGGCGGGCACGTGAAGCGCTAAGCCGTAAAGGGCGGCAATCTCGCGCGCGATGCCGATGTGGCTTAACCAATCGGGGCGGTTGGAGGTAATCTCGATGTCGAAGCAGATATCCTCCGGCGTCTTGTCGATGTCCTCAACAGTCAGCCCCGCCATAGTGAGGCGATCTGCCACATCCGCGGCCGGGGCCTTGACAGCCACGTAATCAGTCAGCCAGTTCCAACTCGCCTTCATAATGTGCAAACCATCCTGAAAGGCCACCGGGCCGGTATATTTAGAATTGGGAGAGAAAGCGAATATCGTTTTCGAAAAAGAGCCTCAGGTCGTTTATCTGGTGCTTGATCATACTGAGCCGTTCGATGCCCATACCAAAAGCGAAACCGGTGTATTCCTCCGGGTCATAGTTAACCGCACGCAGGACGTTGGGGTGGACCATTCCGCAACCGAGCACCTCTATCCATCCGTTACCGCAGACGCGGCAGCCCTTGCCGCCGCAGAATATGCAGGAGACGTCCATCTCCGCCGACGGCTCGGTGAAGGGGAAGAAGTGAGGCCGAAACCGTGTCGTCACTTCGGGGCCGAAATAGGCCTTTCCGAACTCGTTGAGGCAGAACTTCAGGTCCGCCATCGTTACGTCGGTGCCGACCGCAAGCCCTTCAATCTGGTCGAACATAAAAGAATGCGTGGCGTCGACGGTGTCGGGCCGGTAGGTCCGCCCCGGAACCACGATCCTCAGCGGGGGCTTTGAGGCCAGCATCGCCCGGATCTGCACCGGCGAGGTATGGCTGCGCAGGACGACGTCGCTGCGGTCCCTGACGAAAAAGGTCTCGAAGGCATCGCGCGACGGATGGTCGAGCGGCATATTGAGGCATTCGAAGTTGTTGTGAACCGTTTCGACTTCGGGACCGTAAACAGCCGAGAAACCCATCCCGGCGAAAATTCGGACGATTTCACGCGCGGCACGCGCGATGGGGTGAATCCTGCCGAGCCGTACGGGTGTGCCGGGAAGCGTCACGTCGAGTGTTTCCGGCGACGGTTTTTCTCCCCCGGCCGAGGCGCCCAGCGCCGCACTCTTTTCGTCGTGAAGCCGCGCAATCCGGCTCTTGAGGTCGTTGATAAGTCTGCCGGCTTCGGGGCGCTCTTCTGGAGAAAGAGTGCCGAGGGTCCCCATCAGGTCGCGCACACGGCCCTTTCTGCCTAGGTACCTGACGCGCACAGATTCGAGAGAACTCTCGTCGCCGGCCGCCGCGAACTCGTCAACGGCGGCGGCGTGCACCTTCTCGATGCTGGTTTTGATGTCCCCCACGGCGGGCAACCTCTCAGGCCATGGCAGCCTTGACCTGGTCGACTATGGAATCGAAAGCGGCGGGATCGTGAACGGCTACGTCGGAAAGGACCTTCCTGTCCAGGGTAATCTCGGCCTTGGACATACCGTTTACGAAGACGCTGTAAGTGATGCCGCGCGCCCTGCAGGCGGCGGAGATCCTGGTTATCCAAAGCCTCCTGAAGTCGCGCTTCCTGGTTCTGCGGTCGCGGCGGGAATAGGCCTCGGCACGGACGAGGCTTTCCTTGACCGTGCGCAACAGCTTGGAGCGGCCGCCTCGGTAACCCTTGGCGCGCTTGAAAAAGCGCTTGTGGGCGCGGTGTCTTGCTACGGCGTTGGTTGCTCTGGGCATATCGTAACTCCCCTAACTTCGACGGCTACCCGGAATTCCCGAGCGCCCTCTTGATTCTCTTCTTGAAACCGGCGGCCGCCTGCGCCTTGCGGCGCAAACTCCGGCGCCTCTTGGGAGACAGACCGCTGTTTAGATGGCTCTTACCGGCGTAGCTGCGCTTGACCTTGCCGTTCTTGGAAATCTTCACGCGCTTGGCAAGCCCCTTGTGGGTCTTCATCTTATTCATTACGAACTCGTGCCTTTCACAAATCCCCGGTCAAAAAAACCTCTCCCCCTGCCCCTCGGCAGGGGAGAAACCACTGCGCCAAAGCCCCGACGCGGCACCCGCAAACACTTATGCGTTCGGTGCCAGCAACAGGGTCATCCTGCGCCCCTCAAGGTTTGCAGACTTCTCCACCTTGCCGAAGCCCTCAACCTCCGCCGCAAACCTCTCCAGGAGGTTCTTGCCCAAGTCGATGTGGGCCATCTCGCGGCCTCTGAAAAGCATATTTATCTGAACCCTGTCGCCGTTCTCAAGGAACTGCTTGGCCTTTTTCACCTTCACCATCAGGTCGTGGTCCTCGGTCTTCGGCCTGATTCTGAGTTCCTTGACTTGGCTGACCTTCTGCTTGGTTCGCCCCTGGTGAACTTTCTTCTTCTGCTCGTACTTGAACTTCCCGTAGTCCATAATTTTGCATACGGGCGGATCGGCATCAGGCGCGACCTCGACAAGGTCCAGCTTCGCTTCGCGCGCAAGCCGCAACGCCCCCTCGGTAAGCATAAGCCCCTTCTGATTGCCTTCCGAGTCGACCAAGCGCACCTGCGGGATGCGAATGTCCTCGTTGATTCTATGATCTTTTGCTATTCTATTCCACTCCTTCCAACAACAAGCCCCATTGAACCCGCATATTATATCAAGCGAGCGCTCTCAGTAAAGTGATTCTATGCCTCCTGGGAAATCTCTCTCCGAAATTTTTCGATAACCTCTGCGACCGCCGCCGGCCCCGTATCGCCTTTCGAGTGCTCGCGGACGCTCACGGTATGGTTGTCGGCCTCGCGTTTTCCGACGACCAGCATATAGGGCACCTTGGAAATCTCGGCCTGGCGGATCTTGTTGCCGACCGTCTCGCTCCTGTTGTCGAGCTCCACGCGGAAACCGGCAGCCCGGATTTCGCCCTCCACCTGCCGCGCGTAGTCCAGAACGGTGTCGCTTACCGGGATTATTACCGCCTGCACCGGCGAAAGCCAGAAAGGAAACGCGCCGCCATAGTGCTCGATGAGCACCCCCAGGAAGCGTTCCAGGCTCCCGAGGACCACCCTGTGGATCATCACGGGGCGATGGCGCCGGCCGTCTTCGCCGATGTACTCGAGGTCGAAGCGTTCCGGCATCGCGAAATCCGCCTGGATCGTGCCGCACTGCCAGCTGCGGTTGAGGCAGTCGGTGATGTGAAAGTCAATCTTCGGGCCGTAGAACGCCCCCTCGCCCGGCTGCACACCGTAGTCGATGTTCCTGGACGCTAAGGCGTTCTCCAGCGCCTTGGTGGCCAGGGCCCACTGCTCGTCGGTCCCTATGGAGTCGTCGGGGCGCGTCGAGAGCTCAATGTGAACGTCATCGAGGCCGAATCTGCCGTATATTTCGAAGCACAGGTCGATTACATGCGCGACTTCCGTTTCCAGCTGCTCCGGCAGGCAGAATATGTGCGCATCATCCTGGGTAAAGGATCTGACCCTCAAAAGCCCGTGGAGAACGCCGGAAAGCTCGTGGCGGTGGACAAGGCCCAGCTCGCCCATCCTCAGGGGAAATTCGCGGTAGCTGTGCTGGCCGGACTTGTAGATGAGCATATTTCCGGGGCAGTTCATCGGCTTGACGGCGTAGCCCTGGTCGTCGATCTCGGTGAAGTACATATTGTCCTTGTAGTGGTCCCAGTGGCCGCTCTGGTGCCAAAGCTCCTCGCGCAGGAGTATAGGGGTACGCGTCTCAAGGTAGCCCTCGCGGCGGTGAACCTTGCGCCAGTAGTCAACGATTTCGTTTAGAACCACTACCCCCTTGGGATGGAAAAAGGGAAATCCGGGGCCCTCCTCGTGGAAGGAAAAGAGGTCCAGCTCCCGTCCGAGGCGGCGGTGGTCGCGTTTGGCGGCCTCTTCCAGGAGATGCAGGTAACTATCGAGGTCCTTTTTCGAGAAAAAGGCCGTCCCGTAGATGCGCTGGAGCATCTTGCGCGACGAATCGCCCCTCCAGTAGGAGCCCGCAACGCTTGTGAGCTTGAACGCGCCGACCTTCGAGGAATCCGGGATGTGCGGTCCCCGGCAGAGGTCGACAAAGTCGCCGAGCCTGTAAAAGGAGACCCTGTCGTCCGTGATGTCCTCAAGGAGCTCGACCTTGTAGCCCTGCCCTGCCTCTTTCATCCGGTCGATCGCGGCGGCTCGGTCCAGCTCGCTTCGCTCAAAGGGGATCGCTTCGGAGATGATATTGGACATCTCCTCTTCGATTTTTTCGAGGGCTTCTGGAGTGAACGGCTCTTCGACGTCGAAGTCGTAATAGAAGCCGCTATCGATTGCCGGGCCTATTGCAAACCTGACGCCGGAGCCGTAGAGCTTCTTGACGGCCGCCGCCATCACGTGCGCGGTGCTGTGACGCAGGGCCTCCAGCGCCTCGGGCGACTTCTTCGTTATGATTTCGACGGCGGCGCCGTCCTCGACGGCCGCCGTCAGGTCGACCGCCGTGCCGTTTACCTTGCCGAAAAGGGCTGCTTTCGCCAGCCCAGACCCGACCGCGCCGGCAACATCGCCGACGCTGGCGCCGTCGGCCAGCTCCAAAGGCGAGCCGTCCGGGAGTCTGACGGTTATCATAGGGCACCTCGGATTGAAAAAAACAAATGGTGGGCGATACTGGACTTGAACCAGTGACCTCTAGCTTGTCGAGCTAGCGCTCTAGCCAACTGAGCTAATCGCCCACCAAAAGGTGGAAATCCATTTTGTCGGTCGTTACGTAATGCCGGCTCCTTACCTGAGCTTAGGCATTGTTTTCAACCCGGCCGTACCGGCAGGACCATTATCGTACCGGAGCAGCCGTGACAATCAACGAATTTCGCCCGGTCGCGTCGTCCGCTATATCACCGGAAGGTTCTTCCAGGACTCTTCTATCGCCTCCTGCGGATAGGCATAGTTATGGAGTTTTCCGCCGAGGTACGCGTCGTACGCCGCCATATCCACAAGGCCGTGGCCTGAGAAGTTGAAGGCGATTACCTTTTCTTCGCCGGTCTCGATGCATTTCTTGGCCTCTTCGCAGGCCGCCCAGATTGCATGAGCCGTCTCTGGCGCAGGAATTATTCCCTCGGTGCGGGCAAACATAACCGACGCTGCGAAGACCTCGAGCTGGTGGCCGGCGACGGCCTCTATCGTGCCGTCATCAACCAACGCCGAGACGATAGGCGCCATACCGTGGTAACGCAGGCCTCCCGCATGGATTCCCGGCGGCACGAAGTCGTGGCCCAGCGTATGCATCTGCATAATCGGCGTCATCTTGCCGGTGTCCCCGAAGTCGTAGGCGAACTTCCCGCGCGTCAGCGTCGGGCAGGACGCCGGCTCGACACAGACAATCCGCATATCGGGGCTTTCGAGCTTGTCCGGGATATATGGCAGGAAAAATCCCGCGAAATTCGAGCCGCCGCCCGTGCAGCCCACCAGGACGTCGGGCTTCTCGCCCACGATGTCGAACTGCTTTTTCATCTCGAGGCCGATGACCGTCTGGTGAAGCAGAACGTGGTTGAGGACGCTCCCCAGCGCGTAATTCGTGTCGTCGCGGGTGGCGGCGTCTTCGACCGCCTCGCTTATGGCCATGCCGAGGCTGCCCGGCGAGTCGGGATGCTCGGCCAGGATCGCCCGGCCTACGTTGGTCTGATCCGAGGGGCTCGCTATCACGGTGCCGCCCCAGGTGTTCATCATCGACTTGCGGTAGGGCTTTTGCTGGAAGGAGACCCTCACCATATAGACCATACATTCAAGGTCGAAGTAGTTGCAGGCAAAGGAAAGCGCGCTGCCCCACTGCCCGGCGCCGGTTTCCGTCGAGAGCCTCTTGATGCCTTCCTTCTTGTTGAAGTAGGCCTGCGGGACGGCGGTGTTGGGCTTGTGGGAGCCGGGAGGGCTCACGCTCTCGTTCTTGTAGTAGATGTGCGCGGGTGTGCCGAGGGCTTTTTCAAGCCGCCACGCCCGGTGAAGCGGGGTCGGCCGCCACAGTGCCAGCGCTTCAAGAACTTCTTCGGGAATGTCTATCCAACGATCGGTCGACACTTCCTGGGCAATAAGTGCCATCGGGAAGATGGCGCTCAAGTCATCCGGCCCAACAGGTTGCTTGGTCGCCGGGTTGAGAGCAGGCGCCGGCTTTGTCGGCATATCAACGAGGACGTTGTACCACTGGCGCGGCAGAGCATCCTCACCCAGTACGGTCCTGTGTACGGGCATTACTCACCTCCCTGTGCAAATACATTCCTGAAACCACCAAAAATGACCCAAACAAGATACTAATGAGGCGCATTTTAGTGAAAGCAGGGCCTCTTGACAAAGATTTTTTCCAAATCGCCGTCCGTGAGGGCACTATGAACGTCCCGCGGACTCAGCCGGCTTCCCACCTGCCGGGCGCTTCGGCACGGATATTCGCTTCGCGTCTATCACTTGGAAAACCGTGTCACCCCGGTGGACGATGTCGTAGCGAGGGCCGGGCCGCCGGATCAGGAGGCCCTTCATCGGGCTCCGGAATATGTGCGAGCTCGCGCCGCGATTGAGGTCCACAAGCCGGCCGATCTCCTCCCCCTTCTCCACCTCGCTCATCAGTGGTACGCTCATCACGGCAAGGCCCATGGCGTCGGCCTTGACGTACGCGGTCTTCTGCTGCCAGTTGACGATGTACTGCCGGTCGGGCGCCGCCGGCAGGGTAGCCTGCTCTTCAATCATATTGAGATAAACCATCAGGCGCAGCGTGGCCTCCACGCCGAATGCCACCTCCCCGTAATCAAGCCGCCGTTGAGGCGTGAACTCCACCGTAAACGCAGTCTTTCCCGCGCGCTCGGCGGCCACGTGAAGCATCCCGGCCGGGTCGTCCTCCCCCTTGCGAAGGTGCCAGATAAGGCCGATCCCAAAGGCCGCCGCCAAGGGGACAACCTGCTTTCTGTGAAGATACGCGCCGTGGGGCCAGAAGTCACTGTAACAGTGAAAATCCACCACGTAGTCGGCGTGGGCGACCGCCTTTGCCCAGATTGCGTGGGCCGTCTGCTGGACGAGCGTGCCGTCGGGCTTTCCCGGCCATTTACGGTTCATATTGTAGGGGTCGTTGTCGCGGTTGACGGTCTTGCAAGCCGCCCACGGGTACCGCAGCAGCGAGTGGGAGTCGCCGGGGGTCTCGCGAAGCGCCTCGATGTCCCAGTCGACGGGGAAGCCCTCGTTCATAAGCTTCGTCGCCTCCGGGTTCGCACAGGGAACGACTATAAGGCAGCCGGCCAGCGCCGACGGCTTTATTGCTGCCACCACGCGGCGGAGAATTTCGATCCCGTTCCACTCGCCGCCGTGCTGGCCCGAAACGAGCGCCAGTGTCGGCCCCGGTTTCGCGCCTGTAATGTCGTGTATTCCGACCGAGGTCTTGTAACCCTGGGCCGCAATCCTGACTGAGTGCCGTCGTTTCGAGCCGCGTGATTTCATTTCAAGTCTCCCTGCCGTCTCTTGTGCCCCCGTAAAGCCAAACAGGTCGCGGCATCCCGGCGCCGCACCTATTCATCCGCCGCGCAGAAGTCGAAAAGACCCCTGCCGCGACAGTCGAAGTTCCGGCACGCCTGGGGCCTGTGCCCATAGATGGTACAGCAAAGCGTCCGAGGGTCAAGATGAACACGGCGTTCAGATGAACGCAGCGCTCGTCGGGGGCAAGGGCCCTTTCTACACACCGGGGCTGGACTTACTGAAGTTCTCCGTGATGAAGCGGCGCGCCACGTCCTCCACGATCTCATCCTCGCTGTCGGTCATAACGAAGATATCCAGGTCCTCCGGGCTTATGCAGGACTCGGCCAGCATATGGGCCTTTATCCAGTCCAGGAGCCCCTTCCAGTACTCGCTGCCATAGAGATACACCGGGAAATGCGTTATCTTGTTCGTCTGGATGAGCGTGAGCGACTCGAAGAACTCGTCCATCGTCCCGAATCCGCCGGGGAAGATGACGAAGGCGTTGGCGTACTTGACGAACATCATCTTGCGGGCGAAGAAGTAGTGAAAATCCATCTGGATGGTGACGTGCGGGTTGGGCTTTTGCTCGTGCGGGAGGGTGATGTTGAGGCCCACGGACACCCCGCCGGCGTCCTTGGCGCCCCGGTTGGCCGCTTCCATAATGCCGGGGCCTCCGCCGGTGATGACGGCAAAGCCGGCCTGGGCCAGGAGGCCGGCGACGTTGCGGGCCTTTTCGTAATACTGGGAGCCGGGCTTCGTGCGAGCGCTGCCGAAAATGCTCACCGCCGGCCCCAGCGGCGCAAGCGTCTCGAAACCTTCAACGAACTCGGCCATTATCCGGAACACGCGCCAGACGTCGCTCTCGGCAAAGTTGTTCAATACTTCCTTTTCCTGACTGGGCATTTTTCTCCCCTGGTACTCGTGCTTTTTCAAATGCGCCGCAATTCAATATACATCGTCAAACCGTCTCGTCAACTTCCACCGGATTCCGCCGGAAAGCCCTTGCGATAGACGAGAAACCCGGCGTTGTCGTAGATTTTCTCATACGCAGGATCCGAAAGCGCCCGGCCCAAGGTCATTTTCTTTTCCCTGAGGCGCCCGGCAAGCCATCGGTCCCGGGTATCCACAACCAGGTACTCGACCTGGCCGACCTCGTCCGGAAAGACGTAGTCATCCTCGCGCGCGGCAAACGACGTGGCGGCGAATTCCGTGGCGCTGACCGATGCGCCGGCGGGCACGAGCGGACGAACCTCGGCGAAGAAAAGCCGCGACCGTTCGCCGGGCCTGTAGCGACTTGCCCAGTACGACGCCGTATGGGGGTTGAAAAAACGAAGGGAAATCGGCGACTGGGCAAAGAGAATATTACCGAAAACCGCCGACATCAGTACCATTGTCGAGAGCCCCGCAAGGACGGCTCTTTGCCTTCCCTCCGGCGACTGGAGCGCCGGCAGCCACCGCCCGCGCTTGACGACGCCCACGCAGTTAGTCGCGCCGTAGAC
>JAGHCE010000062.1 GCA_021160625.1 Planctomycetota bacterium
CCCTCAAACGGCGCGGGCAGCGCCTCGGGCTCTATTTGGCCTTTCTCCCGGCGGGGTTTACCGTGCGGCGGCTGTCACCAGCCGCCCGGTGCGCTCTTACCGCACCTTTTCACCCTTACCGGTCCGCCTGTCAAGGGGCGCCGCCACGGGATCAGAAAGCCCTACACGGGCTCACCCCGAAGGGCCTCCCACGAGCATTTCCGTCCCCTTGGATCTCATACGGCGCGCGCCCCTTGACAGGCGGACTTAGGCGGTATGTTTTCTGTGGCACTTTCCCTGGGGTTGCCCCCGGTGGGCGTTACCCACCGCCGTGCCCTGCGGAGCCCGGACTTTCCTCCATCCGCCAACGGCGAACAGCGGCCGCCTGCCTGCCCCTACACATGGTATTCTACCCGGACGAGGAAGGTTTTCCACAAGAAAAAGCGCGGTTGGCCGGAGGGACTCGGGAATACGAACATCTACAGGGTGGATTCGCGTGTGATCACTGCGGAATCCGGGATGAAAAAAGGTGGAGAAATCGAAGAGATCTTCTTGACAATCGGGGGGGGGGACTACGATACAATTAAATAGTCGGGGGAATTCCGACGATTCAAGGCATATCCGGGAAATCCGCGTAGCACCGGTGCCTCTCCCGGCAGAAGAGGTGCAGGGAATCGGGGACCACAAGAAGTGGGTGAATCGAGAGCACGCTCTTGACATCCTGCAAAGAGCGGCGGTGTTCAATTTTCTCAATCGTTCCAGGGGCTGGAATTTAAGGAGGATTCATATGAGAATGCTGAAGCGTGCAGGTTGCTTTATGGTGTTCTTGATCTTGTTGATGGGTGTCGAAACTCGTCTCAGTGCCGGGCCGGACAAGGAGCCCGGAAACATCGATTGGAGGCTCAAGAACGATGGGGGTGACTGGGAGGATTGTTGGGCATTTTTTCCATATGTCGACGATAGCGGCTATAAGATAGCATCAAATACGGACCCGAAGGCCTGTCTTATAAAAACGTACGTTGCGGATTCGGAATGGATTCCAGCACATTGCCAGACCGACCAGGGGCACAAGTTAGACCATTTTCACTTCCAGTACGACTTCGGCGACACCGTCATCATTGAGGACACGACCCGAGTTGCGACTAGGAAACAGGTGAATGACTTTTGGGATTGGATGTTCGGACGGTACACTGACGGCGCCTATCAGCAGTACAATCCGCTCAAGATAACGCGCCTGAGCAACGCCACTAACAGGCACAACTGTTTCTCGTACGCACTTGATGCGAAGAAAACCGGCGGTGCGTCATATGAGTACTGGATGCAATACGAGGTTGTTGGGACCGCACTGCAAGACGACTTTGCCAAGCGCGATAACACACACGACGTCGAGTCGGGGGACTTGCTGTACTGGAACCACTACGGCTACTCGAAGTACTTATCGATAGCGACAAACGTGATGCCGGCAAGCGGGAGCGGCAATGTGCCCGCCACAATACGCTGGAAGTGGCAGGCCAGCGGTGTATACCAATGTGCGACAGAGTCGGGCCACCGTTTTCACCAGCCGCGCAACATATGCGGGGCTCCTAACGTCAAATCGAGCTCTGGTGTCTGGAGTCTCGACTACTGCGGCGGGGCCGCCGACGTTTGGACAAGTGGTGATGATTGAAGGAAACGCGGCCCAAGACGATTGGTGCGGGAAAGACATATTGAGAGGCCGGGGGTACTGCAAGTGAAGGAGGCGGAGGTGATGCGGCGGCGGTCCTTGTTTCGACGCATTGCGCTCTGGGGTGCCCTGGGAGTCGTTGCAGCGATTGCGATCGTCCTGGCGCTGCACCGGCCGGAGACGGTGCACATCGGCGAGAGCGGTGTGCCCGGTGACGCGGGCGTGTCAAATGACGAGCCGGCCGATTTGGAGAGCGTCGTCAAGGCCGAGGAGCCGGTGCCGGAGCTGGTGGAATCTGCGCTGGAGGCGGGTATCGATGCGGCTCGTGATGAATCCGAGGCGCACCTTCAGATTCCTCCCCACCCGTTGCATACCAGTCTTGTCGAGACAATAGCTGCCGAGAGTATTGAGGAGTGTACCGGCAATCTCGGAAATCTTGACGACTACATAAGCGCTTCGTGCATGGCCACGTCGACTATGAATATGGACCCCGTGGGTCAGGCGGAAATCGTAGTGCACCTGATGAGAGTGAGGCGGCTTCTTGAGGCGGGGCGTGAGGCCCCGGAGAAGGTCGTCCCCGCCTTGAGGCCGTTGTTTGCCGATGCGGTGGAGCGCTGGCCGGCCGCGCGCGATAGGATGCTTGAGAAGTGGAGCAAAGAGGACGGGATGCTGTTCCCCGATGATCAGGACGACTGGCTTCAGTGCGAGGGACGCATAAGGGGCGCAACGTATCTCCTGGCGGAGCTTTCCGATTACGACTCCCTGCCGATTCTCGTACGGGCCTTCAAACAGAACGAGTTTCCGAACGGAAGGAGGGGGGCTCTTCCACCGGCCAACACGTTCTACGCGATACATCGGCTTGTGTGCTCGTGTCCGGAGGAGCGGCTCTCACCCCGCGCGCTTCGACTACGGTCGGAGTATTTGAAGGTGGCCAAGTGCGTCCCGGAGCCACACGAACTAACCGTGACGCGGTGGAGTGCCCAATATGCGGAGGATGAACCGAGAATCGTGATAATGGACCCCCAGCGCAGGGTGTTGCGACATCAGCCCAAAATGAAGATGGTCATTTACCCGTTCCAGTTCACCGATGGAGAGCTGATCAGCACCAGCAACGGCGTTATTCACGAGAGGACTTGGGCTCTCTTCACCAGGCTCGAAGCTTTCGTCCGCGCGGTCTACCCTGACGCCCGATATTAGCTGCCGGATGCGGCCGATCTCAGTCTCCGCGTGCGGTCGGCCATAGGGCCGGCTATGTGAAGAGCAAGGGCCCCCGAAGTCTGCATAACCCCCAGGCTTCCTTGGTCGGGCATCATCCCCTTTCTTCGAGTTTCTCTGAGTGCCCCTTGCATATCGCGTTCGACTATAGCATTCTCATCCCCTTGCGGCTCTGTCCACTATTGCGCTGCCGCTTGCGAAATGCCGAGCCTCTTTGCCCGGTTGAGGAGGCGGGCTTCGCAGCGTTGACACCGGCCGCGGCATAGCCGGTGTGCGGCGCGGGCTCATCCGCACGTCTATGGACATTTTCTTGCGTTGCGCAGCACTATCGGATCCTCTTAGAGGGCGGCGATATCTCTATCGGCTGGAGAGTCCGCGCAGGACCTCAGTTGCTTGTCGAAGCGTCCCGCCGTACGCTGCGAGCCATGTAGGAGCCTTATCCGGGGTTACGTTGAGCCAAATAGTGCCCTGCTGGCCTGTTTGTCCGCCATGTTGATACGAAAGACCTTCGAGCTTTCCGCACCCATCGAGAATAACCTTCTTTGGGATTACCCAGCAGTGTGCATTGAATGGGCTGATACCAAGGCAAATCGCGATTTCGTAGTTTTGATCTCGAAGCTGCTGGAACCTGTACAACCCTGCCTTCCAAAGAGTCGAAAACTTGATCTCTATTCTCACACCATTGATAATCCGGTCCGCGTCGCTGTCTGGAGAGCGAACGACATCGAACTCCTTGGCCGCGAGGTATCCGGCCACGAGCTGCTCTCCGATCTTGCCCACTTGGCGTGATTGCCGGGTCCTTATCCACGCAAAAGGGCTGCCCTTCCAAGAGTAGTCTTGGTCAAGGTAGTCGGGATGAAGCGTTGAGGCAAAACCCGCAAGCAAGCGAACGTCCGGATCGTCGATCTGCCTGTTTGTCATCGGGCGGCTCCCCAAAGAGTTGGCTCGATGTCCACGTCTTTAAGGATATCTTCACACCCGATGAACTCGACGCCGTAATGCGCGAGTCGTGTGGCCATAACTCTTATGGCGTCGGGGTTATTGTCGACAAGGAGGAACTGCCGGCCCAGTCGCGCAGCGGCCTCGCCGACGGTTCCGCTGCCTGCGAAGAAATCGACGACCAGGTCATCCGGATTGGAGTGGACACTTACAATCCGCTCGATAATCCCAAGCGGCTTTTGCGTTGCGTATCCGGTCTTTTCCTTTCCGTTCGGGCTGACGATTGTGTGCCACCATACGTCGGTGGGGGTTTTCCCACGGGCCGCTTTTTCCGGACCGACCAGTCCCGGAGCCATATATGGAATACGTTTAATCTCGTCATATCGATAAGTGTAGTTCTTCGGGTCCTTTGCGTACCACAGGATGTTGTCGTGTTTGGCAGACCAGCGACGCTTGGAGCGGCCGCCGTAGTCGTACGCCCAGATAATTTCGTTTATAAACGACGCCCTTCCGAAAATCTGGTCCAAGAGAACCTTGCAGTAATGCACTTCGCGATAATCTATATGCAGGAAAAGAGAGCCGTCGGATTTCAGTATGCGCTTGGCCTGTATGAAACGCGGCTCAAGGAATGAGAGGTAGTCATCGAACTTGTCATGGTACCCGGTCTCGCCGAGCGTGATGGTCCTGTATCGTTTGCCTTTATAGCCCGTCCGATCTCCGCCTTTTTCGTCTCGCACCGTTTTGATGCTGGTGCGAGTCTGGCGGCGGCCGGTGTTGAACGGAGGATCGATATATATCAAGTTTGCATATTCATCGGGAACGGTTGCCAGCACGTCGAGATTGTCTCCGAATATGATTTTGCTCATCGCGTTGTGCTCCAAACACTCCCCGATTTGAGGATACCAGCGCGACTTTTCGGGTTCAACCGCCCGGCCTCTTGCAAGATCACTTTATGGAAGCAGTGGCATCAAATCGGTAAACACCGGCATTCTACCCCCCAGGCGGCGCGATATCCAGTGTTGCTTTTGGGGCCGGCGCAGCCGCAGCGCACGAAGTCGATTGTCGCGCAGGTGCCGTAGGGAGAGCGCGGCTTGGCCTGGCGGGAGTGTCTGTAGACGCATTCCTTGACTGCGTAAAGACTTACAGCGATGCTGGCCGGGGGAAGGGGATATTTTGGCCTGTTGCGCGTCGCGCCGGGCGATCCATAAATGCGGATAACAGCCGAAAATGCTCTGTTTGAGAGCGTTTGAGGGCTTTTCGGGCGTTTCGGAGCGGGGCCTTCGGCAGGGTGGGAACCTTCCGGAGGACGGATTTTTCTAAAATATTGAGTTTTTTTCGGCCGGTCGGTTTGACAAGGCGTAAAATATGGTGTAGGTTATACTGTTTAGGGGTGTGTCAGGCGCAGGGATCCGCCGGTCCTGGAGTGGGGCGAGTTGGGTAGAATTTCCCCTGAAACCATTACTGCCGTGGAGCAGGCTACCGATATAGTCTCGCTCATCTCGGAGTACATCCCCCTCAAGCGGTCCGGCAAGGATTTCAAGGCGCTGTGTCCGTTTCATAATGAAAAGACCCCCTCGTTTTACGTGAGTCCCTCGAAGCAGATATTCAAGTGTTTTGGCTGCGGGGAGGGCGGCAGCGTCTTTGGATTTGTTATGGCGATGGAGAAAGTCTCCTTTGCCGAGGCGGTGCGGGCGCTGGCCGAGCGGGCGGGCATTCGGATCGAGGAGGAGAGCGGCCCTCCGGCGGCCGATGGAATCGACAAGGAAAGGCTGTACCGGGCCAACGACTGGGCCGCGAAGGAGTACGAGAAGCATCTGTGGGAGGACGAGCGAGGATCGCGCGCGAGGGAGTACCTTGCCCAGCGGGGCCTCGGCGAGGAGGTCGCCAGGCGTTTCAGGCTGGGTTATGCTCCGCCGGTGCGGGACGCGCTGCTTGGTGCTTTGGGGCGCCGGGGCGGGGCTGCTGAAGATGTGCTGGAGCAGGCGGGGCTTGTCCTGACGGGCGCCGGCGGCGAGCGCTACGACCGTTTTCGCGGGCGGCTGATGTTCCCGATAGCCGATGTGCGCGGAAGGGTCATCGGCTTCGGCGGCAGGACGCTTGGGGACGAAGGTCCGAAATATCTCAATTCTCCGGAAACGCCCATCTTCTCGAAGGGTATAAGCCTGTACGGAGTGGACCTCGCAAAGCGGGCGGCTCTCAAGCTGCGCGAGGTCTTCGTTATGGAAGGCTACACTGACGTCCTCGCGGCCTTCCAGAGCGGCGTGGAGACAGCAGTTGCCACCCTCGGTACTGCACTTACCACCGGGCACGTACGTCTGCTGAGGCGTTTTGCGGACAAGGTATACCTTGTCTTCGACGCGGACTTTGCAGGCGAGGCGGCCAGTGACCGCGGCCTGGATATATTCCTGGCCGAGGAACTCGAAGCGCTCATATTGAGGCTTCCGGCGGGGCAGGATCCGTGCGATTTCCTGCTGGAGCACGGCGGCGAGGAGTTCCAGAAGTTCAGGAAGGGTGCGAAGGAGATCTTTGACTTCAAGGTTGAGCTGGCCTCGAAGCGGCACGACCTGACGACGGTGGACGGGCAGAGCCGGGCGCTCGACGAAATCCTGGCGACGGTTGCCAAGGTGCCGGCAGGGGCCAGAAGAGAGCTCTACGTGGCGCGCAATGCCCTGCTTGGCGACCTTGCCTGGCGGCTGGGGATATCGGAGCAGGCCTTGAGGGAGAGGCTGGGGCGTTTCAAGAAAGGCCGCAGGGCCGAGCAGGCCGAGGTTGGGAAGGCGGGTGCGAAGCGTCCCCGTGAGGAGAGGTGGCTCATTGAGTCGCTCCTGGCCGAGCCGCACTTAGTGGAAACGGCCGCGACGCACGTTTCTCCGGAGGATTTGCGGGACGCGGACCTGGCGGCCATCCTGCGGGCGGTTTACGAGGCCGCCAGAGACGGTCACGATATTGCCGTCGCTTCGCTGGCCGCGGCGGTGGGTGAGGCGGGCCTGGGGGCGCTCGTGGTGGAGCTGGAGGGGGCCGGCGCGAGGTGCTCCGGGCACGAGAGGAGGGTGGCCGACTGCATCGCGGCGATCGAGGCGCGCAGGCGAAAGGCGACACGCGCGCACCTGAGGCGTCAGTTGGGCGAAAAGGCCCGGCAGGGGAACGTCGACGCCCAGAACAGGCTGCTGAGGGAAATTCAGAACGGGTTGTAGAGAGGTTTCAGAGGTACTGGGAGGCATTGACCCTATGGCGGATGAAAGGGTTGACCGAGAGGTCGCCAAGCTTATCGAGAAGGGCAAGAAGCGCGGATACATCACCTACGACGAGGTCAACGAGCTCCTGCCCGATGAGAACATAAGTCCCGACAAGATAGACGAGATTCTCTCCAGGGTCGACGATATGGGCATCGACATTATGGACCAGGTCGACCTCCAGGAGCAGCAGGACCGCCACACGAAGCCCGGGGGCCATACGGCGCCGGAAACGGCTTCCCGGCAGGCCCTCGAGTCCGGATCGGACAAGACCATCGACGATCCCGTCCGGATGTATCTCCAGCAGATGGGCGAGATACCGCTCTTGACCAGGGACCAGGAGATAAGGCTGGCCAGGCGGATAGAGACCACGCGCAAGCGTTTCCGCAAGAAAATCCTGGAGAGCGAGTACGTTCTCGACAAGGTGCTGGAGATTCTCGAGGAGGTACAGAGAGGCGACCTGCCTTTCGACAGGACGATGCGGATGTCGGACGCCCTGGACCTTTCCAAGGAAGAGATAATAAACCGGCTTTCGGCGAACATCGATACGGTTTTGAAGATAATCGATCGCGACCGGTCTTTCTTTCACGAGATTCTTTCGTACAAGACCAGGGCCGGGAAGGCCAGGGAGCTTCGCAGCCGCATCAACGCCGGCCGCGACAGGGCGGTGGCCCTCGTCGAGGAGCTCTCGATCAAGACCCAGCGCCTCCAGCCGGTGATGGACGAACTCAGAAGTATTTATGCGCGGACGTTTGAACTGGCCGAAGAGATCAGGGTCTTCAAGGGCCAGAAGGACCAGCAGGATATGGTCCGGATGCTCAAGCTCCACCTTGCGGAGCTGCAGACGAAGGTTTGCGAGACGCCTGCCGGTCTCAAGCGACGCATAGAAACGATCCGCCGCAGTTACAGGCACTACGAACGCTCCAAGAGGGATTTGTCGGCGGGTAACCTGAGGCTGGTGGTTTCCATCGCCAAGAAATACCGCAACCGCGGCCTCAACTTCCTCGACCTCATCCAGGAAGGCAACACCGGCCTGATGCGCGCGGTCGACAAGTACGAGTACCGCCGGGGATACAAATTTTCCACGTACGCCACCTGGTGGATAAGGCAGGCCATAACCCGTGCCATCGCCGACCAGGCCCGCACCATCCGCATCCCGGTGCATATGATCGAAACGATGAGCAAGATAAGGAACGTCACCCGGCGTCTCACCCAGGAGCTCGGGCGCGAGCCCTCCATAGAGGAGACCGCCGAGGATGCCCAGCTTTCGATCAGCGAGACCCGGCGCGTTCTCAAGATGGCGCGCCAGCCCATCTCCATAGATCGGCCCGTCGGCGAGAGCGAAGACTCGATGTTCGGGGACTTCATCGAGGACCAGAAAGCCGAGTCGCCCATCGCCGCCGCTACCCATGAGATGCTCAAGGAAAAGATCGAGCAGGTGCTTGACACCTTGACGTACAGGGAGCGGGAGATTATAAAGTTACGTTACGGAATCGGTGACGGCTACACCTACACGCTCGAAGAGGTGGGCCGTATATTCAAGGTGACCCGCGAGCGCGTACGGCAGATCGAGGCCAAGGCCATACGCAAGCTGCAGCACCCGATTCGCTCGCGCAAGCTCGAAGGCTTCCAGGAGTATATCTCGAAATAACGGCAGGTGCATATGACGGTCGGCAAGAAGTCTGGGGAGAAAATCTTCGCAAGGGTCGCTTCCCGCCGCCCCTCTGCGGCTGCTGATTGCGCGCATTCGACCCTTGGCGGACCCGCCTGCGGGTTCCAGGGTATGTTTGCAGGAAAGAGGCTGCGTACCCCCCGATGCCCCAAGGGGTGTTGGTATATGCGGGCTTTGCCGCGGAGCCGGGCTTTTCGCCCGGCTCTTTTTCTTTTGGGCACTTGAAATACGGAAAGGTTGCGAGTGGAGACACGCGAGAAAATAGCGGTCCTGAAGCGCCTTCAGAAGGTTGACAGGGAGATTGCCCACCTGCGCAAGATGAAGGAGCTCGAACCGAAGCGCTTGAGTGATATCCGCAGCGAGGCCGAGGAGACGGAAAAGCGTCTGGGTTGGCTGGGCGAACACCACGCCCAGATGCAGCGGAAGACCTCGAAGATCGAACTCGACATCAAGTCGAGAGCGGACAAGATCAGCCGGCTCAAGAACCAGATGCTCAAGGCTTCCACGAACCGCGAGTACCAGAGCTTCATCAAGGAGGTCAGCCTTGCCGAGGTGGAGAAAAACCGCGTTGAGGAGGACCTGCTCGAGACGATGATCGAGATTGAGAGCTTCACCGAGAGAGAAAAGGAAATAAAGGCCAAGATCGAAGAGGTCAGCAAAAAGGTGGAGGAAATCCGCAAGGAGGTGGACGTCGCCCTGGGGGAGATAGCTTCCAGGGAGGGTGAACTACAAAAGACGCGCGAGGAGGTGGCGGTCTCCCTCGATGCCGAATCGCTGCGCGACTACGAAAGGCTTTTCAGGGCCCGCAACGGCGAAGCCGTGGTCCTGGCCGCCTACCAGCCCGGCACTTCCCATAACGAGGGTTGCTACGTCTGTACCGGCTGTTATATGCCGCTTACTCACCAGATGGTGAATCTGCTGCTTATGGGCAGGGATCTCGTTACGTGCAAGTCCTGTGGCCGGATTCTCTACGTCGATGACGACCACAAGGAGCCGGAGTAAGATGTCCGGAGGGCATCTCTTCGCCGAAGGCGGGCGGGATTTCATCATCAATGCCGACGGGGCCTCCCGGGGGAACCCCGGCCCCGCGGCCGCCGGCTGGGTCATCCGCGACGCCGCCGACGGGCAAATCCTCCTCGAAGAGGGCCTCTTCCTCGGAAAGGAAACCAACAACCGCGCAGAGTACTTCGCGCTCTTGTTCGCCCTCGAAGACGCCCTTGTGCTCTCGGCTCACTCGGTCGAAGTCCGCTTGGACGCCCAACTGCTCGTCAGGCAGTTCCAAGGCCGGTACCGCGTAAAAAACAGGGACCTCAAGCCTCTTTTCGAACGAGTAAAGCGCCTTGCAGGTGCGTTCGAAAGGTTTACCATAAAGCACGTGCCGCGCGAGGAAAACCGCGACGCCGACGCCGCCGCAAACGCCGCCCTCGACGCACAGAAGAAAAAGTAGCGACCTGGCGTACCCGCCACCAGTGCCACATCGTTGTGTAGGGTGCGCTTTAGCGCACGCGGAATACGTCCGCACAGCGGGCAATCCCGCTTCGCTAAAGCTTCGCAGCACGGGGACCCGCCGTGGCACACATATTGTGCCGTAGGGGCGAGGCATTGCCTCGCCCGCGGAAGGCTGGTTGTGTGAGGCACGTTTAGCGCACGTGAGACACTGGAGGGGCCCGATAATGTCCAGAGTCGATACCGAGTCCAAGTTCTTCGCCCCCGTCCGCCGGGGCCTTTCCTGGTGCGCGGCGGACCTGCCCGGCGGCAGGATCGAAAACGGCCGCGTGCTCTCGAAGGCCGGAGTGATTGAACTGGTTCGCAACGCCGACTTCGTGCAAAATGACGGATACGAAATACTTCGCGTCGAAGGCGGTTTCAGGATTGTCGCCGGGCGGCCGAGGGGATTTCTGTCGGGGCTTCTCAACCTTGCGGAGGCCCTGCGTGAGGGGCGCCGGGGCGCCGAAAGGGTCGAGCCGCGGTTTGTGACCCGCCTCTACAAGCACGAGGCCAATATCACCGGCGGCGAGCACCTCCACACGTGGGTCGGTGACCTCGACGAGGCGTTCTGGGTAAGATACGTCAAGGCCCTGGCGAGACGGCATTTCACGGGGCTCGTTTTCTACGCCGGGTATCATCCTTTCGAACATTTCCTGGATTATGACCGGTTCCCCGAGGCGGCGGGAGTTTCCGCGCAGCACAGGCGGCGGACGCTCGACGGCCTAAAGCGCGCCTTCGGAGTTGCGCGCGCGTTCGGGCTCTCGACGTTTATGCAGCACTACATCACGCACTTTCCCGCCGGGCTCGCGACCAAGCACGGACTCGGTTTCCAGAAGGTCTCCGCGGGCAGCCGCCTTTCCGCATTCCGGCACCCGGTCGTCGACGCCTACAGCCGGTACGTCTACAGGCGGACCTTTGAGATCCTGCCGGAGCTCTCCGGCCTTTACGTCAATTTCGAAAGCGCGCCGAACTCGGGCGACTTCGTCAAACGCTGCCTCTACCCGGAGGCCGTCCGCGCCGGGGCGAAACCGGAATTCATCTTTCGCCTCTGGGATTTCAATTCGCCTGCTGCGATGAAGGACCTTATCAAGTCCTACCCCGGCAAGACGCGCCTGGCACACAAGGTCCAGGACCGCGCGGACTATTATTACTACCCGAAGGCCGACCCGCGCGTCATCGAGTGGAAAAAACACCTGCCTGACACTGAGTTCATCTTCATTACGGGCCCCTGTCACAACTCGGCCACCGTCCAGAGCCGCCAGCTCTGGACCGACCACGACTTCGTCAGTTCCCTGTTGGCCGACGTGGAGGCCAAGGGCGCCGACTCGATCGCGTTTCACACCGTCTACGATCTGCTCCTGCCGGATATTCCCGCGCGCAAGCTGGCAAAGACGCACGAAATCCAGATGGCGCGCCTGAATACCGGCCACCTCGACGCGACGGTCGACTACGTGCGCGGCGCCAGGCCGGGCCGAAGCGTCCTTCGCAAACGACTCGCCGGCCGGCTCGGCTTGAGCCAGGAACGTGCGGCGCTCGCGCTCGGGGCGATAGACGAAACGAGCAAAATCACCCTGACCACGTTTGCCCAGTTCTGGCATTCGACGAGCGAAGAAGGGTATCTCTATCCTGCGATTCGTTCCTATTACCAGGACCCGTTTCTGCACCTGACGCCCAGCTTCGTCAACGACGAGCCGTCCGCCGCGATGACGATTACAACCGCGTGGCTCAACCGCACCTTGAAGATGCGCAACGTCCCCGACGACGCCGGGCCCATCATCGACTGCGCCAACCCGGCGAAAAAAGGCGCGCCGCGCTCCGTGAAAGCAATCAGCCGCGAGCTAAGGAAACACTGCAAAAACGCCCTCGCCTCAGCCCGCAAGGCCGCCGGGGGCAAACCCTCCGGCGTTATGGCGACCCTCGTCGAAGAAACCACAAAAATCTACAACCTCGGTATGCGCTCGTACGGGGAAATGCAAGTTGCCGTCAATCTCTACAAGGTGTATTTCTCGAAGTCTCGCCGAAGCACCTTGAATGCGCTGAAAAAAGCCCTTGAAGAACTAAAATCCATCCGCCCCTACACAAATCCACACGATCCGCTTGCCTCGCGCAATCACCTCTGGTGGCACGAGACCGAGTGCGAAAGGGACATCAAGGCGCTCCGGTCGCTTGTCCGCAGGATTGAAAGGGGCACCTTCGCGTATTCTGCGTTTGCGGCCTTTGCGGCGAGCTTAGAGCGCTACAACGAGATCCGCCGCACCGTGCGCCCCAACAAGCACATCCGTCCGAAGGATATGCGCCTCATCAGGCGGCAGCTCGGGGAGAGCATCGAACGCGCCCGCGAGAGCGTAGATCTGCTGGCGGCGGCGCCCAGGCGGCGCGTCCGGCGCAATGTCGAGGGGTGGCTTGGGTTCCTCGAGTCCGAGCTTGCCCGTACGAAAGAGCCCGTCTGCGAGGTCCTGCCGGCGTCGGCCGTCGGCGCCGATGACGGGTTCGTGGGGCTCGTTCAGGACAATTGCTTTCGCTACGGGGCCAATGCGATCGATGATTTTCTGGGCTTCTTTACCGGCAGGGATTGGCGGCTGCCCTGGGACGTCTCGATGCGGATCGTCGGGTCTCGCGGGGGGCTCGTGCTGTCGCTTCGGGAACGCGGCGTCGACGTCGCGGCCAGGCGCAGGCGCTGGCGCGAATTCCGAGGCACCCGCAGCGAGACCTTCTTCTGGCGTTTTTGCGTCGACCGTGAATGCACGAAGCGCCACATCGACATCTGGAGCATAAGCCCGGAGGGCAAAATGCTCATCAAGGGAGGCTACACGATCCTCTCCCGCCAGGACACCGTCCTCGAAACCGGCCGGCCCGTAAAGGCAGGCGCGGCGAAGTTCACAAGCGGGAGCGACTGGTGGCGCCTCGACTACACGCTGCCCTGGCGGCTCTTGGGCGGGCGGCCTGCGCTGAACGAGAAGTGGCGCGTCAACATCACCACCACCCCCAGAAGCGGCACCCCAATCC
>JAGHCE010000025.1 GCA_021160625.1 Planctomycetota bacterium
ACATAACTACTTTCTATCAGCTCCATAAACATAATACAAGGGTGGGCTTTAGCCCACGCGGAATAATTATGAAAGTCATGTAAGGTGGGCTAAAGCCCACCCTACGAGACTGGTGGACAAGCCACCAGTGCCACATAGTCGTGTTGTTGTACGGGGTGCGGTTTACCGGGAGGGGTTTAGGTCGAGGAGTTTTTTTGCACCCAGGCTTTTGCCGTGAACAGGCGTGAAATCGACGCGCAGGACGGCGGGATCGACGTCGGGAGCCTCGCCGTGCCAGGGCAGGCGCAGTACGTAGGCGGGGAAGAGGCTTTCGTTCCAGGACTCCGCCAGGACGTCACGGGAAACGTTCCACTCGTCGAAGTCCTTTCCCCCTATGCCGAAAAGGCCCTTGCTGCCCAGGTGGACGCTCACGTGGCCGGGGCACTTGACGGCGCTGCCCGCCTTGTCGCGCACAGTGACATAGACCTCGACGCCGTCGGGCTTCCCATCGCCTGACCAGTCCTTGTACCCGGTGGCGAAGCCCAGCTCCATCCCCGCGGGCTCCACGGCCTTAGCGAGTTCCCTGAGCTTTTCGATCTCTCCAGGCGATGTGTCGGCCCCCCCGGCGGCCTTTTCGCGGACAAGGTCATCCTGGAGCCGGTCTATCAGTCTCTCTATGCGCGCTTTCTCGTCGGAGGGGGGCAGATCGGAAACAGTTTTCGAAAGCGCGTTGAAGGTGTCGTCGTGACGGTGGGTTGCGGAAGGGGCACAGGCGCAAAATGTCGCCATCAGTGCCAGAGCGAGAAAAAGGCGCATTTCTCACCGCCTTGTCAAGCGTTCGTCCGAAGACTTACCGGCACCACCACGCCACGGGCCGCACCCGTTCACGCCCGTCTTACTTGCCGGATTCCTTGGGTTTTTCGAGCACTTCGTCCACTAGGCCGTAGTCGCGGGCCTCACCGGCGCCCATAAAGAAGTCGCGGTCGGTGTCCTTCTCGACTTGCTGGAGTTTCTGGCCGGTGCTGTCTGCGAGGATTTCATTGAGGCGTTTCTTGAGGCGCACGATTTCCTCGGCCTGGATGGAGATGTCGCTTGCCGAGCCCTGGGTGCCGCCCCACGGCTGGTGCAGGAGCATCCGGGCATTCGGCAGGGCGTAACGCTTCCCCTTGGCGCCGGCCGCCAGGAGCACCGCCGCCATACTTGCGGCCTGCCCGATGCAGTAGGTGGCCACGTCGCAGTTGACGAACCGCATCGTGTCGTAGATCGCCAGCCCCGCGGTCACGGAACCGCCGGGAGAGTTGATGTAGAACGAGATGTCCTGGTTTTTCCCTTCGAGGTCCAAAAACAGCATCTGGGCGATGGCGAGGTTGGCCACGGTGTCATCTATCGCGGTGCCGAGGAATATGATCCGGTCCTTCAAGAGCCTGCTGTAGATGTCATAGGCGCGTTCGCCCCTGCCGGTTTTTTCAACGACCATCGGAATAAGGTTCGCGTTCATCATTCGTCTCCCTTGCCGGCCTTGGCGTCCTGTTTGGTCTTCTTGGCGGCGGCGGTTTTTGCGGGTTTTTCCTTTTTCGTGGTTTTCTTTTCCGAAGTCGCCTTGCCGGCTTTTGCTTTCCCGGACTTGGGCTCCTTGGCACCTTCCTTTTTGGGCTTGGCGCCTTCTTTTTTCTCCGGTTTCTCCGGTTTCTCCGGGGCGGGGGCCTCGGTTATCTCGGCGGTCGAAAGGATATGCGCAATGGTCTTTTCTTCCCTGACCTCAAGTGCTATTTCCGGCAGCATCCCCTCGCGCTCGAGCTGCTGGTGCATCTTGGCGGTGGTGGTCCGGTATCTCGTGGCAAGCTCGGCTATCCGCATATCAACGTCCGCATCTGACGCATGGACGTTTTCCTTCTCAGCGATCCTGGATATTATGAAAAGAATCTTGAGGTCTCTTTCGGCCTTCTCAAGCGACGTCTCTTCCAGCTTGTCGCTTATCTTGGCGAGGTCCTCTTCGGTAGCGCCCCGGTACCTCAGGCCCATCTGCTCCTTGGCGATGATGTCCTTTTGCTGGCGGCTGACCGCGCCTTCCGGCAGGTCAAACTGCATCATTTCGAGGAGCTTGTTGTGCACCTGCAGCCTCAGGTCGGAGTCGGCTGCGTTCTCCTTGGCCGCCTGGACGTTGCGGCCGACCACGGTGATGAGCTCGTCGAGGGACTTGAATCCCAGCCCCTTGGCCCAGTCGTCGTCTACCTCGGGGATGTTGGGACGGCGAACGGCCTTGACGTCCAAGACCAGCACCGCTTCCCTGCCTCGGATGTCCTCCTGGGGATGCTTCTTGTCGACCTTGAACTCGATCTTCACCGACTCGCCGACGTTCTTGCCGGTGAGGGCCTTCTTGATGCCGGGAACCTTGTACGCGCCGACCATTTCGTCGACCGGACGCACTGCGACGTCCTTCGCATCGGCAAGCTCCTCTTCGGCGGATTTGATCGAGTAGTCGCACAGCACTAAGTGGTCTTCCTTAGCCGGTTCGCCCTCAACTTCCTCCAGCGACGTGGTCCTCATCCGCAGGTTGCCTATCTCGGCTTCGACCTCCTCGGTCGTCGGCTGAGTCGATTGCCTTTCGAGCTTCAGGCCCTCGTAGCCCGTCACCTCGAACTCCGGCCACACCTCGACGGTCACTTCAAACTTGAGCGGCTCCCCGTCGGCCATCTCGATCGAGTCGACGTCGATATCGGGGTCCGTAATCGGCCTTGCCCCGTTCTCTTCAAGGGCCTGGCGGTAACCGTCCGCTACGAGCCTGGACTTCACGTCCTTGCGCAGGTCGGTTCCGAAGCGCTTCTCGACAAGCGCCAGCGGCGCGTGGCCCCGGCGAAAGCCCGGCAACATGGCGCCTCGTTGCAACTCCAGGACGCCCTCCCTGATCGAGCGGTTGACATCCTCGGCCGCCACCTCGACCGCTACTTTCTTCTTGCAGGGTCCGACATCCTCGAACCGGGCGGTTATCGAAAGCCCCGCTTTCTCGCCGATGGCAACCCCTCCCGCCTGGGCGGCATCGTCACTTGGTTCTTCCGACATAAGGAAACCCCCGGATTGACCGTTTTCCACTAAAAGTGTCTAAGATTAAAAATCTCTAAATAAAGATGGAGCGGGTGATGGGGATCGAACCCACGACAACAACGTTGGCAACGTTGTGCTCTACCGCTGAGCTACACCCGCTCTCGTTCGAAAGGTTCCCCTCATCGCACAACGCCGGATCGGAAACCTTCCTTTCCACTTCGAGAATTCTACAGGCCTGCCAGGCGAATTCAAGCCCTTTTTCGCCATATGTGCCGTTGTCCGACGCTTCGAGCGGCTTTCCTGTCCCGCCGCCGGCCCAGGGAGTCTGCAAAAATGTTCCGGTAAAGCGGACATTCCTGTCCGCCGGTTTGATGGCAGGCAGGAATGCCCGCCCTACCAAAGGCGCGCGGCGTATCGCAGCTACTTGCGGTCGCGCGCGAAAAGCGGTCCGTAGAGCTCGGGCCGCCTCATCCGGAAGACGTAGTCGGACATATTGCCGGTCCAGGGAGAGCGCGGGCGCTTTGCCAGGTCGATTGTGGCCGTGGCGACGCCGTTGCCGTGGTCCTTCCAGGTCGAGGCGAGTATCTCGCCGCGAGGGTCCACTATCATACTCGGCACGTCAAAGCCCGCAGTGACGCAGTAGACGCCGTTTTCCCGCGCCCTGGCCCTCACGTCGATGACACTTGCGCCCCACGAAGGCATAAGGATAATCTCCGCGCCCTTCGCAACGTATACCCTCGTAATCTCCGGAAAGGCCGTCTCTATGCAGATCTGGAAGGCAACCTTGCCGAAGTCGGCATCGAATACGGGCAAGGCGTTGCCCGTGTAGTAGCCGGCCGTGTCCTCGCCTACGGGGCAGTGCGTCTTGGAGTACCTTCCCGCAAGGCGCCCCTTTCTGTCCACAAGATATGCGCTCACAACACGGCTTGTGCCCTTTCTCTCGTAAAGGGAGAAGGCGAGGTTCGTTTTGTGGCGCTTTGCAGCCTCGGCGAACTGGTCGAAGACCGGCCCGGGTACCCTGTGCGTGACGTCGTCGCGGGAGGCGGCCGAAACGCCTACCGCCGTAATCGACTCCGAAAGGACGATGACGTCCGGGGCGGTCTTCGCTGCGCGGTCTATCATCCGGAGGAAGTTCTTCACGTTGGATTCGACGGTGGCTCTCTGTTTTCCGCCAGGGCGCCAGTAGATGGTGGAAATCTTGACCGGCCGGGGCTTGGGCGCCCGGCAGGCCGCAAACGACCCGTTTCGCCAGCGCACGACGCCGTCACCCGCCCAGCGCAGAATCAGGAGCACCTCGGCCGTCGTGACGCCGTCAGGCGCCTCGAAGACACCCTCGAAATGCACCTTCTGGCCACTGACCTTCCCCTTGAGGCTGTCGGGGCCGACCTCGCCGACCCTCTCCATCCCGCCCCAGTAGACGCGCACCCAAAGGCAGTAAAGGGGATCGT
>JAGHCE010000265.1 GCA_021160625.1 Planctomycetota bacterium
GGCATCGTCGTCTCTCTCTCGATGGCGCTTATAATGAACCAGAAGATAAGGGGCATCACCTTCTGGAGGACGGTCTTTTTCCTGCCGTCGGTGACGGCCGGTGTGGCCGTGTACATCCTGTGGGCCCAGATTTATTCGCCGGACAAGGGACTTCTCAACCAGTTCCTGAACGCGACGCTGGGCTACCTGCACCTTTTCCCCAAGGACTCTTCCGACTGGCCCAGGTGGATAGGAAGCGCGTGGCTTGCGAAGCCTTCGCTGATACTGATGGGCCTGTGGATGGGTGCGGGCGGGTACACGATGATACTTTACCTTGCGGCGCTGCAGGGGGTTGACCCGCAGCTCTACGAGGCGGCGATGATAGACGGGGCAAGCCCCTGGCAGAAGTTCCGCCACATCACGTGGCCGCTCATTTCGCCGACGACCTTCTTCATCACGATAATGGGCGTCATTGGAGGATTCCAGGGAGGCTTCCAGCAGGCCTACGTGATGACCGGAGGCGGGCCGCAGGGGGCGACGACGACGCTTTCCTATTACATATTCAACAATGCCTACACCTGGTTCAATATGGGCAAGGCTGCCGCTATCGCGTGGTTCCTGTTTATTGTCGTGTTCGCCGTGACGCTTATCAACTGGCGCTACGGCGGTAAGAAGATCAACTACTGACACGGACCGGAGAGTGCTCGTGACGTCCGAAGCCGAGATCATCCTGAGGAGAAGCAGAAAGCCGATCCCCTTGTGGAAGAAGCTCTCGGCGGTGACCTACGGCATCGTCCTGATGACCATGGTGGTTATCGTGCTGTCCAACGAGTTGTGGACTGAGCTCGGCGTGCCGCTTGTCACCTCGCGTTCCATGCAGGGTCTCAAGTGGGCGCAATTCAACAAGGGCGCCTACGAACACCTTTCCCATAAAGAGGACGCCGCCCGCCGGATACCGCAGGGGCCGAATGCGGACGCGGTCGTACTGATGCAGGATGCCGACTCACACGTCCTGTATGCAAATTCCGAAGAAGACCTGCAGGCGCTCGCACCGTCGGTTGCGAAAATCGTGCTGACGTGGACCATAACCCTCGTTGTGGTAGTTGGCGTGGGCGCGGCCGTGGGGGCACTTGTACTCAAGCTCGGCTATTTCGCCGGCGCCGCCAGGATTGTGACGCTCATTTTCTTCACCGTCTTCGGCCTCACGATGGTCATCCCCTTTTTCTGGATGGTCTCAATGGCGCTCAAAAGCCTGCAGGAAACCTCGCTGGTCAGGCTCGACTGGATACCCTGGCCCATCCGGTGGAGGAATTTCAAAGAGGTCTTCGATACGGTGCCCTACGCGCGGTTCTACTTGAACAGTATGTTTATGGCGTCGTACGTGACGGTGGGGCTTATCTTCACGAGTTCGCTGGCGGCGTACAGCTTCGCGCGGCTTAATTTCCCCGGAAGGGACAAGCTCTTCTTAGCGTACTTAGCGACGATGATGATACCCGGAGCGGTAATGAGCATTCCGGTCTTTGTCCTGATGTGCAAGATCGGGTGGGTGGACTGCTACAGGGCCATAATTATTCCCGGCATATTCAGCGCCTACGGCACCTTTATGCTGAGGCAGTTCTTTATGTCGCTGCCGCGCGACCTCGAAGATGCGGCCAAGATCGATGGTTGCAGCCTCTTCGGGATATTCTTCAGGATCATCATCCCGCTTTCCAAACCGGCCCTGGCAACTCTGACCATATTCACCTTTATGGGCTCCTGGCGCAACTTTATGTGGCCGCTGATTATCCTGAACGACCCCGGGAAGATGCCGTTGCCGGTGGGCCTCCAGTTTTTCGCGTCGTCGGAGGCACCCGACCCCAACGTGTTGATGGCCGCGACGATGATGATGATCGTGCCAGTAATCATCGTCTTCCTGATGGGCCAGCGCTACTTCGTCGAGGGAATTCAGCTGGGAGCCGTCAAAGGCTGAGGAGGGCTTCGCCCCCTTCCTGCTACAGGGGCCGCGCGCGTTGCGCGCGGAATTCACTTGACCTTTCAAAAGGCTATATGCCACTGGCGGCTTGTCCACCAGTGGAGGGCTTCGCCCCCTTCTCGCTATGGGGGGAGGGCTTCGCCCCCTTCTCGCTATGGGGGCCACGGACGTTGTCCGTGGCAATCAATCGACCTTCCGTGGGCGCGTGTTCATCGCGCCTTCAACCGCTACTTGCCGGGCTTGCCGGCGTCCGCAAGCCTGGTGCGCATAGCGTTCACTTTCTCCTGCAGGTACTTACCCGGGCACTCGGTCGCGTGCAGGCCATTGCGAGCGCTGATCTCGCGGTGGGTGTAGACCTTGGAGACGGGGATTCTGTATTTCTGCATAAGGTACCCGACGAGCCTCCGCAGGGAGGCCATCTGGATGGTGGTGGGCCGCTGGAGGTTGAAATTGCCCATAACGACGATGCCGACGTTGCCCTTGTTGACGGTGCTGTTGCCGGCGTGGGCCCCCTGGTACTTGATGGGCCGGCCCTCCCAGACACGCCCGTTGGCGTCAATGATATAATGGTAACCGATGTCCGCCCAATGGCGAAAGCCCTTGTGGCTCCTCTGGATCGTGCGAAGCTCCGCCTTGACCGCCTCGATCGAGCTCTCTTCCTCAACACCCATCCCTGCGTGGTGGATCGTAATCCGCGTAATCTTGCCCATAGGGTTGATGCGGCGCGTGTCGGGAGCCGTGGCGTTCCAGTCCAGGCGGCTGAAAATCTTCGGACAGCCCGCAATCGGGACCTTCGGCGGCTTTGCCTGCGCAACCGCCACCGGTGCCTGCGCCGGCAGCACCAGGCTGGGGAAACCGCTGTTTACACAGGCCGTCCGCCCCGGCGCGCACCCGGCCGCCGCAGCAAGGACGACCAGAGCACACACAACCACGCCCCGATGCCCGGCACCGCTTGAACCCCTCACACCCGAAACATACATTCCAAGCCCCTTGTGCGTCCGACAGGTAATCAGCCGCTTCACTTATCGAACCTTTCCGCCGCGCGCCTTTAGAGCATTCCCGGCGGACGACGGCCCCTCACCCAAGTATACAATATCCCATGGGGCTTTCGACCGTCGATTTGGTTGTTTTGCGCCGCTTGGCGGTGTTTTGCGTAATTCCACGTACTCCGAGCCGCTCTCAAGGTCAATAGTAACCGACAATCCCGCATTTCCGCGTTTCTCAAGCCGGACACCCTTGACCGCCTTGCCCGACGGGTCGTGCACCACCACGAAAACCGCGCGGGTGCCCCTCCTGCGCAATATCAGCACGGGGCGCGTGGCAGTCGCTTTCCAGGAGCCGCGCGCGCAAAAGACCTCCGTGGCGTCGTCCTCCGGCATCAAAACGGCGTGACCGGGGGAAAAACGGGCGACCAGGGGGCCGCAGGATTTGCCCTTGCGGACACCACGCAAGAACTGGTATCCGTGCCGGCGATAGCCGAGGCTCGCCGGCTTGAGGGAGGCCCCCTTTATGCTGAGGCGCCCCCTGCCGTGGAGAAACCAGTCGAAGGTCGTGGGCTTTTCGGCCTCCACCTCGAATATGTCCAGAAGGCAGGAACCGATGAGCGCTGCGGTCCGGCGATAGGTCGTGAGCCCGTCGTACACGTCGGGGGCTTCGGCCGAGACAATCTTTATGGATTCGTCGAAGCGGTGGAAAAGCAGGCGACCGCAGGAATCGTTGAGTGCATACATCTCCTCGTCGCCGGGCTGGCTCCGGCCGCCTGCAACGACGGTGTTGTGGGAAACGGTCGAGTTGGAATAGGGCCACTTGTCGTAGCCGACCTCAATCTCCTCGATACAGCACTTGTGCCCCGCACCGGCAATGTCGAGGTGCAGCTTATCGCCGTGGCCGTGGCCGTTGCCGTACGGGCCGAACTTGACAAGCGCGCAGACGGCGTCCGAGCCCCAGTATGCGTCACCCTCGACGGATTTTAGAACCGCGTGGCCGGCGTGGGGATAGATTACCGACCTTGTTTCAAATCGCGGCCGCTTTGGAAGCGGTTTCCCGAAGGCGAGAGTCAGCAGGTAAGGTGGAAAGTAATGCATTCCGACGGCGGCCCTCTCGCCCATCGACAGGAGCCTCGCCGCGCGCCGGTCCCCGAAGAAGTCCCACGCCAGCTCCACCGTCCAGTGGTCGACGACCGGCGGCGTGGGCTGCCCGTAGTCGCCGATCGAGGGACAGGTGGTATCGGGGCGCAGCATATCGTAAAAGGCGGTAAGCGCCAGGGAGAGCGATTTCTCCTTCGGGCGTGGAAACTCCCTTTCGTCGCAGGGGTAAAACGGGAGATGGACATCCCCCGTGCTGTCGCCCCTGTGCGTAAATGAGAGGTCGTTGTCAACCTTGAGGGTAAGCGGGTCGGGGCGCGCGCCCGCACCGTGCGCCGCCAGCGCCGTCAGCGTAACCGGCATCAGCGAATACACCTGGTAGCCCCACGTTGACTGCTCGTAGGTCATCCCGTCGTCAAAGAACTCGTGGGCGACGCGGTGTGCGTAGCTTTCGGGACCGTCGAGGCACTCACTAAGGAGTGCCTCATCCCGGAAGAGAGCCCCCGTCGTGGCAAGGCGGCACATAGACCAGGCAGCGTGGTTTGACATACCTACGCGATGCATATGGTCGAGCAACTCGCCGCTATGCAGATTGAAAAACCTCTTCATCACCTCGCGTTCGCCGCGCGTCCAGCCGGCCGTCTCCCAGGCCAGGTCATATGCGAACGCTAAGCCCACAAGGTACGTTTCTCTGAGATATCCCATGCTCGCAGCGCGCTCCGGCAGCCCCATTTCGGCAAACGCCAGGAGCGCTTTCCTGGCCCGGCGGCCATACATTGCTGCCTTTCTTGACTGCCCGGCGGTCTCGTAGAGCGCCGAAAGGTAGGCGGCGCCGACTGTGGCCGCTGTTTGGCCGGCGTTGAATTGCTTGCTGGATGACGAAGGTGCAGGAACTGCACCAGAAACGACAACGCGGTGTGCCTTCACCAACAGCGCATCCTTGTTGTCAAAAAGCCGCCGGGCCGTCGCTGCCAGCGCCCGCCGCGACACGAGGAGATACGGATGCCGCTTTCCGGGGCTATGATATCGTTCGAAGTAATTCCTCATATTCGCTTTCTCGCTTGAGTGATTCCGGGTAGCCGTTGTCCCGCCAATCTATGTGACACGGTCGGCGGGCTGCTCGCCAGCCGCCGGCAGGATTGTTTTGCCGGACGTGTCAGTAGTTGCCGTGCCTATCCACCAGATCCATCATAAACGAAAAATTCTCGAACGAGACCGTATCCGGCACACTGTGATCGCTGTGGATTATATAACGTGCTCCCGCCCTTTTGACGGCCTCGATTTTCGACCGGACTTCTTCCTCGAGTTTCTCCTTCGGCCCGGACATAGTCTGGGCGGAGATGTTGCCCATAAAGGCGATTTTGTCGCCCCACTGGCCTGCCAGCGTCCGTACGTCCATCCCGGCGTTGACCTCGAGCGGTTCGAGACAGTCTATGCCCGCCTCGACCAGGAGTCCGATGGCTTCCGTGGGGTTGCCGTCGCTGTGGTAGACAATCTGCAGGCCCTTCTCATGCTTGAAGTAATCGATGATACGCTTTAAGTAGGGGGACACGAGGTTGCGGTACATCTCGGGCGAGAAGAGCATACCGTTCTTGTAGGCTATGTCGCCGCCGATAAAAACGCCGTCGGGCTTCATCCCCGCACCGAAGAGAATCTCGCCGGACTCGACGACCATCTTCGTGTAGACCTCCCACATATCCGTAAGCAGGCCCGGCTCGGTGACCATCTTCATAAGGAGATTTTCGTCGCCCATCTTCGCCATCGCGAACTCATACGGGTCCGGGCATTCGACGAAGACGAAGGTTTCGTCAAGCGTCTCGCAGGCGTCGTAGGCCGCCTTGACCTCCGTAAGAGACCCGCTTTCGTACTCGGGGAAGTAGTTGCCGTAATAGCCGAAGGCGAAGCGGTCCTCGTTGGCCATGAGGCGCGGTTTCAGGCGCTCCCAGTCCTCGCGGCTCTTTATAGCATTCTCAAGCGGCATCGGCACGCCGGACTTGCCCTTCCAGTACTTGATGACGTTCCCGTCCGCGTCGCTTATCGTCTGGAACTGGTCGGTCTCTTCGAGCACCTTCTCCTCGAACTGGAACGAGGGCACTATCTTGATGTTCATCCGGATATCCATCCGGAAATAGTCGTTGGCGTGAATGCCCTCGGGCAGGCCTTCCCTGTACCAGCGCTCGCGCGTTTCGGGCCAGGGTGCGTCGGCTCTTCCCACCCGGTCGGGAATCTCCCCGGAAAGCAGCATCCTGATTCGTTCCTTAGAGGTGATTGACATCCCCACATCCTCCGTTTCAAGGCATTCGCCCGGTGCCCACCTACAGCACGCCGAGTATAGACCGGGACCCCGGCACATCAAGGGAAATGACTCCCGCGGAAACCTTCACCGAAAAGCGTTGACATTGAGCCGCCAGGCGGTATCGTAACCGAAACTGTTCCCCCGCGCGGCAGGTGGAAACGTCAGCCCCACGGCCGGCTTGCAACTGGCGGCCGAGCGGGACGGCCGTCTTGGCGCGCGGTGCGCGTTTGCATCTGCCGGTGGTTCCGAGGAGTGATGATGATCGACCTCCACAGCCACACGATTTTCAGTGACGGGGTGCTCGTGCCTGCGGAACTTGCGCGCAGAGCCGAAGCGGCCGGCTACCGGGCCCTGGCATTCACCGACCACGTCGACTCGTCGAACTTGGAGCCGGTGCTTGCGAAGCTTCTCAAGGCCGTCAAGGACCTCCAGCCCTATTACGAGATGCGCCTCCTGGCGGGCGTTGAGGTCACGCATTGCCCCCCGGGGCAGATCGCCGAGGTGGTGGCAAGTGCCCGCACCCAGGGCGCCGGGCTCGTAATACTCCACGGGGAGACGCTCTCCGAGCCGGTAAAGCCCGGCACCAATCACTCGGCTATCCTGGCGGGAGTCGACATACTGGCGCATCCGGGCCTGATAAGCCTGGATGACGCGAGGCTTGCGGCCGAGAAGGGCGTATGTCTTGAGATTTCCGCGCGCGCGGGCCACAGTCTCACCAATGGGCACGTCGCCGCAGCCGCACGCCAGGCCAGTGCCGACCTCACATTCGGAACGGATACCCACACACCAGACAACATCTGCTCGCGCGAGAAGGCCGTTTCAATAGCGCGGGGAGCGGGCCTTAGTGCGGATGAGGTCGAGCGGATTTTCGAAAGGGGCTGGCGCTTTTTCCAGGAGCGCGGTTAGGAGGGAAAAATGGTCAGGAATGCTGTTCTCTGGGGGTTCGGCCTTGTCCTGCTGGCGGCTTTCGGCTGCTCGCACTTTCGTTCGGCAAAGCCGGACGGCAAACTCAGCGTGGCGGAAAATCTGGCCATAGCCGATCTACCGGTCCCAAGGGGGTTCAAGGTCGACAGGGCGCGCTCCTTTTTCAAGGTCAACGCCGAAGCTGGAATGCGCGTCATTTCAGTCACTTACAAGGGGCGCGGCAAAGCGCTGGCGGTCCTAGAGTTTTTCCGGGACAATATGCCGTTGTCCGGCTGGACGCTCAAGGAGCAGTCGTGCACTTTCGGGCCCTATGTGCTTGATTTCGAGAGCGAAACGGAAGCAATGCAGGTCAGAATCGTCCAGGGCCGCTTCTCGACGGAGTTTTCCATTTCCCTCAACCCGAAGGCCGGCGGAGGGTAAGGGGCAGAAAAAACCGGCCGGCTCCGGCAATTCCTGTGGAAAAATGCGCCGCTGGAAATAGTATACTGCTTTGGTATGCACGTGCTCCAAGACTTTTGAATGGTTGAGATATGGCGAAATATCGCAGACCCGTACCCTGCATAGTTCATGTAACTACATTTTATTTAACGCACGGGTAGTTTAGGGGGCAAAAGTGGTTA
>JAGHCE010000137.1 GCA_021160625.1 Planctomycetota bacterium
CTACCAGGACATCCGGCTCGATGTGTCGGCGTGGATGATCGAAAGCGATCGCGCGCTCGCCAGCGGCTTCGAGCGGATCACCTTCAACTTCGAGAATCTCGACGCCCGGCAGTTCTCGTCAGACACGGTCTTCGCGGAGGTAAAACTCTTTTCCCACGGCTTCAGCTACGACAAGGTCACGAAGGGAGGCACCGCTGCCCTGCAGGCAAAAAACCCCAGTACCGGCGAAACAAGCACCGAGATTTTCGGCGCCGAGACGCTGCGGCCCAAACAAATCGGCTTCCCGAAAGCGATGATAGACGAAAATGGGCGCCTCTCCATTACCATCATAAGGCGCCTCAAGACCGGTTCCTACAGTGCACTGGCCTCCTCGGTGTCGGTCCTCTCGGCGCCGTCGGGTTACGGGGTCAATTTCGTCAAGGCCCTGGTACTGATGTTTATGCAATATATGGTGCTGGTCTTTGTGGCCATAACCGCAAGCACCTTCCTGACATCCACGGTAAGCACGATTATGGCGCTTTTTGTCTACTTCACCGGCAGCCTGACGCAGGTCCTGCGCGCACAGGCGCTCAAACTCGGCAGTGAGGCCAACATCTTCACGATGGCCGAGCACCACCATCACGGCGGCGCGCCCGCAGAACACGTGATATCCGGTCTGCAGCTGGTGATAAACTATCTGCTGAGATATTTTTACCTGGGTCTCAGCGTGATTTTCCCGAACCTCGCCGCCTATGACCCGAGCCCCAGTATATGCGCAGGCCATTTCATTCCCTTTTCGACGCTCTGGAGCGCCTTTGCCTACGGTGCAGTCTATGCCGCGGTGATGTTCGTCATCGCGCTGGCGATTTTCCGGCGCAAGGAGGTGGCGTAGCCGTGAACGCCGGCCAAAAGGCCAAGATCATCTCCCTGGCGACAGCCGTGGTCTGCCTTGCCCTTATCGTTCCGGTCCAGTCACGCATCGACGCGATGAGAACACAGCTCGTCGACGAGGATGTGCTGCCCCCGCAGTTGCCGCTTGCCGCGGCCAGCTCCGCGGCGCTGGGGGGATTCCGCGGGATTGCCGTGGACATACTCTGGATACAGGCCGACTCGATGATAACCAAGAAGCAGTTCTACCAGCTGAAGACATACTACGAGCTCATCAGCACCCTCCAGCCGAATTTCCCCGCCGTCTGGGAGTTCAACATGTGGAACCTGGCCTTTAACATCGAGGCCGAATGGGGCCGCCCGGAGGAAAAGTGGAAGTGGATAAAAGAGGGCATTGAGTTCGGCAAGAAGGGCCTGGAGTTTAACAAGGGCAGCGCCAGCCTGAATACCTGGGTCGGATGGCTCTATTACAAGAAGGTCAACGCCGACGGGTACTTCGTCAAGAAGATGCGGGAAGAAGAGAAAATCGAGCCGTACCTGGAGTCCTACAAGTACTTCAAAAGGGCCAGCGATCTCCTTGTCGAACAGGGCCGCGATGACCAGAACGAAAGACGCCTGGCGGCCAGAGCGATCTTTGAACACGGGAAGGTAGCCCTCGCCGAGACCGGCAACGTGCCGGAGGCGATGAGGTCTCTTGACAGGGCCGAAAAAAGCTCGAGGGCGCTGTTGGCCGAGTTTCCCGAAGACATGGCATCGGAAAGCCTGCTCAGGGAAGTCCTGGTGATGAAAGCCAGGCTTGTGCGCTGACGAAAGCGGGGGAACATTTCGCCGGGGGGCAATCGTGGAGAAAGGGGCGTATCTGTGTTGATGCGTGGAAAGTCGGTATGTGGGGGACTCGCCGGGGTATTTGTGTTGCTTTTGTCGCAGGCGGCTAAGGCACAGGAGGCGGTGCAGGAAACCGCCGGGGGTGCGGCTTCAAGCGGGTTGCTTGAAGCGATGTGGTGGATCGCGCCGATCGCCAGCGTCCTGGCGCTTATCTTCGCCTTCGGGATATACAAGGCGATGATGCGGCGCTCGGAGGGCACCGACACTATGCGCGCCATCGCCCAGCACGTCCGGGACGGCGCCGATGCTTATCTGGGCCGACAGTACCGTGTTGTGGCGATCTTTTTCATTCTGCTTGCCGGGATATTCGCATTCCTGGCCTACGTGGTCAAGGCCCAGAACATCTTTGTGCCGTTTGCGTTTCTCACCGGCGGCTTTTTCAGCGGCCTGGCGGGCTTCCTCGGAATGAAAACCGCCACCCGCGCCAGCGCCCGCACCACCAACGCCGCACAGGAAAGCCTCAACCAGGGCCTCCAGGTGGCCTTCCGCTCCGGAGCGGTGATGGGGCTTGTCGTCGTGGGCCTGGGCCTTTTTGACATTTCGATGTGGTACTTCATCCTTTCCCACATTTACACGCATGGGGTCCACTGGGGCTTCATCCAGATAAAGCCGATTCTCGACCAGACGCAGCGTCTTCACGTCATCACCACCACGATGCTTACCTTCGGTATGGGTGCCTCGCTCCAGGCGCTCTTTGCCCGTGTCGGCGGCGGCATCTTTACGAAGGCCGCCGACGTCGGCGCAGACCTCGTGGGCAAGGTGGAGGCGGGCATACCGGAAGACGATCCCAGAAACCCCGCCACCATCGCCGATAACGTCGGCGACAACGTCGGCGACGTCGCCGGTATGGGCGCCGACCTCTACGAATCCTACTGCGGTTCCATTCTTGCGACGGCGGCCCTCGGCGTGGCCGCAGGCTTCGGGATTATGGGCGTATTCCTGCCGATGGTGATCGCAGGTGTCGGGATCCTCTTCTCGATAGTCGGGATATTCCTCGTCCGTACGAAGGAAGGCGCCGGCCAGAAAGAACTTATGCGCGCGCTCAATACCGGCATCTGGTTCGCCTCCGTGGTCGTGGCGATTCTCGCCGTCATCCTGACGCGGCTCTACCTGCCGGGGCACACGGGCGTCGCCTGGTCTATTATCGTCGGGGTCGCCGCGGGGCTCGGCATCGGCCTTTCCACCGAATACTACACCTCCGCCGATTACAAGCCCACCAAGAACCTGGCGAAGCAGTCGCTTACCGGGCCGGCCACCGTCATCATCGACGGCGTCGCCCTCGGTATGCTCTCGACGGGTATACCCGTCATTGTCATCGGCACCGCAATTCTGCTTGCCTTCGGCCTCGCGGGCGGTTTCGCCAATGCCAGCCACGGCCTCTACGGTGTGGGCATCGCTGCGGTGGGAATGCTCTCAACGCTGGGCATTACGCTGGCCACCGACGCCTACGGCCCGATCGCCGACAACGCCGGCGGCAACGCCGAGATGAGCGGCCTGGGTCCCGAGGTCAGAAAGCGCACCGATGCCCTCGACTCGCTGGGCAACACCACCGCCGCCACGGGCAAGGGATTTGCAATCGGTTCGGCGGCGCTGACCGCACTGGCGCTGTTGGCGGCTTACATCGAGGAAATCCGCATCGCCATCATTCACCAGGCCCAGCAGGTAGGGGCCGCGGTGGTGGAATTCGCCGGCAATACCTACAGCTTCGAGCAGTTCTACAAGGAGCCGCTCTCGACGTTTATGTCCGGGTACTCGGTCACCCTGATGAACCCGAAGGTCCTCGTGGGAGCTTTCCTGGGCGCGATGATGGCATTCGTCTTCTGTGCGTTCACTATGAAGGCGGTCGGGCGCGCCGCGGGGCAGATGGTCGAAGAGGTCCGCAGGCAGTTCCGCGAAATCACCGGGATTATGGAAGGCAAGGCCCAGCCGGACTATGCCGCCTGCGTCGAGATAAGCACCGTGGCCGCCCAGCACGAGATGATCATACCGTCGCTTATGGCCGTGATAATGCCGGTCGCCGTCGGCCTCGTTCTCGGCGTGGCCGGGGTGATGGGCCTTCTGGCGGGCGGATTGACCACGGGTTTCGCCCTTGCGATCTTTATGGCCAACGCAGGCGGCGCCTGGGACAACGCCAAGAAGTACATCGAGTCCGGCCAATACGGCGGCAAGGGCAGCGACGCCCATAAGGCCAGCGTCGTCGGCGACACCGTCGGCGACCCCTTCAAGGATACTTCCGGCCCGTCGCTCAACATTCTCATCAAGCTGATGAGCATGGTCTCGGTGGTGTTCGCCGGCGTCACAGTCAAGTTCGCTCCGGTGATTGCCAAGTGGCTGGGCATGGTCGCGAAATCCTGATGCCGCCCGCAAAGCCCGAGGCAAAGCGCAAAAAGGCCCACAGCGACGACGAGGTACGCACCGTGGCTGTCGCCTCGGCGCGCATCGCGGACGCCGGGCGCGGCATCGACATCACCGTTCTCCACGTCGAGAAGGCGATACTGGTTACCGACTACTTCGTCATCGTCAGCGCCCGCAACAAAAGGCAGATACAGGCGATCGCCGGGGACATCCGCGACTACCTGCGCGACGAGGGCTTTCGGCACGTGCGCTACGAGGGTTACGAGGAGGCCGCTTGGGTCCTCGTTGACGCCGGGCCCATCATCGTGCATATTTTCAGGCAGGACCTGCGCAGCTACTACGACCTGGAACTCTTGTGGGGCGACGCGCCGCTGGTCGAGTGGCGCGAGAACGACGGCCGGGAGACCGAGCGCTCCTGAAAACATCCCGCAGTGCCGGTGCGCTTGCCGGGCGCTGTGAGACATTCTTGGATTATGGTGTGATGGACGTTCGACAGACTCTCCACGATTTAGTGGCGTCGGCGATACTGGCGGCCTTCGGGGATACGATCTCGCCCGAGGATGCATCCGCTCTTGCCATCGTTGAAATGCCCCGCGACCAGGCTCACGGAGACCTCGCCACCTCCGCCTGTCTCAAGCTCGCACGGCCCCTGCGCCGCAACCCCATCGACATAGCCGACTCTCTCACAATGTATATGGAAGGCGTCGCCAAGGTAGAACTTCCCGGCCTTCTCGACGATATAGAGGTCGTGGCGCCCGGATTCGTCAACTTCCACCTGGGGCTCGCCTTTTTCCGTGAACTCCTCAAGACAATCTCCAAGGGCGGCTACGGGAGTTCAGAAATCGGCGCCGGCACGCGCATAAACCTTGAGTTCGTCTCGACAAACCCGACCGGGCCTCTCACCGTAGCTCACGGCCGCCAGGCGGCCGTTGGAGACGCCCTCGCCCATATCCTCGAACACGCCGGCTATGAGGTCTCGCGGGAATACTACCTAAACGACACCGGCGGCCAGATTCGGATGCTCGGCGCCAGCGTCTACTCCCACTACGCCGAGGCGGCGGGAGGCGAGTACCCCCTTCCCGAAAATGGCTACAAGGGCGAATACATCGACGAGATAGGCCGCGAGCTTTTCGAAAAGGAGGGCGATGCGCTCCTTTCGCTTCCGGAAGACGCGGCCATAGAGCAGGTCGGTCGGCACGCCGTCGACAAAATCGTGGCGTGGATAAAGGCGGACCTTGAGGCCTTCAGGGTCCGCTACGATACGTGGTTTTCCCAGAAGACGTTCGAAGAATCCGGCGAGGTCGCGGCGCTTATGGAGCGCCTCCGGAGAATGGACCTCGTCTACGAAAAGGACGGCGCGGTCTGGATGAAGGTGTCCGAGTACGGCGACGAGAAGGACCGGGTCGTCGTGAAGTCCGACGGCTCCTACACCTACCGCACCCCCGACATCGCCTACCACGAGAACAAGTTCGCCCGCGGTTTCGACTCGCTGATAGACCTGTTGGGCCCCGACCATCACGGCCACATCATAACGATGGAGGCGGCGATGAAGGCGCTCTCGCATCCGGTCGAAAACTTTCACGGGCTTATCGTCCAGTTTTGCTCGCTCTGGCGCGGCGAAGAGAAGCTCAAGATGTCCACGCGCGCGGGGCAGTTCGTGACGCTTCGCGAGGTCTGCGACGAGGTCGGCATCGACGCGACGCGCTACTTCTTCACGGCCAGAAAGACAGATGCCCCTCTTGAATTCGACCTGGAGCTGGCCAAGCGCCAGTCTATGGACAACCCCGTCTACTACATCCAATATATGAGCGCGCGCCTCTCGGGCGTCATCGAAACGGCCGGTAGGGACGAGCGCTTCGCCGGGGAGATTCACGATGGGCTCTTTCTGCCCGGTGAAATCGACCTTTCGCCGCTCGGCGCCGAGGAGGAACCGGTCTTGCGGATGATCCTGGCGCTGCCGTCGGTCATCGAGAAATCCGCGCAGGCCCTCGAACCGCACCGCCTGTGCGGCTGGCTTTATGACTTAGCGTGCCTCTTTCACCACTATTATGCGCATTGCCGCTTCGTCTCCCAGGATGCCGCCGCCAGCCGCGCGCGCCTCTATATGGCCTCGGCGCTCAAGGTCCTGCTCACGGAAACGCTCGCCCTGATAGGCGTCAGTGCCCCGGAGAAAATGTAGAATACACCCGCAGGAGGAACCCCGCTTGAAGGTCTGCGAAATCTTCCGGTCAATCCAGGGCGAGTCCTACCTCGCCGGCTACCCCTGCACCTTCGTCCGCCTTGCCGGGTGCAACCTCGCTTGCCCCTGGTGCGATACCAAGTACGCGCTTTCGGACGAGAACGCTTCCGAAATGTCCGTCGCCGAGATCGTTATGGAAATCCGCAAGCTCGGAACCGACCTGGTCGAGGTGACCGGCGGCGAGCCGCTCGTCCAGGAGGACTCCATCGAACTGATGCACGCGCTGTGTGACGCGAATGCGAAGGTGATGCTCGAGACGAACGGCTCCCTTGACATTGCCCCCGTCGACCCGCGCGTTATCGTTATAATGGACATCAAGGCGCCCTCGTCGGGCCACGTCGATACGAACCGGTGGGAAAACCTCGACCTCCTGCAGGATACCGACGAGGTCAAGGTCGTCATCGCCGACCGCGCCGACTACGAGTGGGCCAGGAGCACGCTTTCCGAGAAAAAGGTGATAGGGGCGCTGCGCACGTCCTTTTCGCCGGTTTTCGGCCAGCTCGACTACAATGTCCTCGCCGAGTGGCTAAAAGACGACCAGCTCAACGTCCGGCTCGGCTTCCAGCTCCACAAAATTATCTGGGGTCAAGAGGCAAGGGGCGTGTAAGTAACCCCAAGTTGCGGGAATCCTGTGTAATTCTGTAGGGGCGAGGCACGCCTCGCCCGCAGAAGGTCAGTTGACTGCCACGGACAACGTCCGTGGCCCCCCGCAGCAAAGAGGGGGCGAAGCCCTCCCCCCCCCATAGCAGAAGGGGGGCGAAGCGCTCCCGTGGCACATCGCAGACGCCAGGAGGCTTCTGAATGCGAGCAGTGGTTCTTGTTTCCGGTGGGATGGACAGCCTCACGGCGGCGGCCCTGGCAGTCGACGCCGGGCGCGAGTGCGCCTTTCTCCACGTCACCTACGGCCAGCGAACCGCCCGGAGAGAGCGAAGGGCCTTCGAGGAAATCGCCGACCACTACAAGCCCTCGAAGAGGCTCGTCGCCGACATCTCCTACCTTGCTGATATCGGCGGCTCAAGCCTCACCGACGCTTCGATGCCCGTGA
>JAGHCE010000040.1 GCA_021160625.1 Planctomycetota bacterium
GCGTGGGCGTGGACAACGTGGACGTCGAGACGGCCACGAGTATGGGCATTGTTGTGGCGAACGTTCCCGACTACTGCAACGACGAGGTTTCGACGCAGGCGGTTGCGCTGATGCTGGCCCTGGCGAGAAAGATTGTCAGCCACGACAAGGCCGTGCGCTCCGGCGCTTGGGACATCGGCTCGGCCGACCCCGTCTACCGCACCGCCGGGCAGACGCTCGGCTTGGTGGGTCTCGGACGCATCGCGCGCACCGTGGCGAAAAAGATGCAGGGCTTCGATATGCAGATAATAGCCTACGACCCGTACGTAACCCCGGAAGCGGCACACGAGTGCGGTGCGGAGCTGGTCGAGCTCGACGCGCTCCTTTCCGCTTCGGACTTCATATCCCTGCACGCTCCGCTTCTCGACGCTACGAGGAAGATGATAGACGCTGAAGCCATCGCCAAGATGAAGCCGACCGCCTACCTCGTCAATGCGTCGCGCGGCGGGCTCATCGACCAGGCGGCCCTCATCAAGGCCCTCAAGGAAAAGAAAATCGCCGGCGCCGCCCTCGACGTCTACGAGGTCGAGCCGCTCGAGCCCGACAGCCCGCTCAAGGAACTCGATAACGTCGTTCTGACCGACCACGCCGGCTGGTACAGTGAGGACTCGATAGTGGAGCTTCAGCGGCGCGCAGCCGAGGCCGTCGCCGCCGTCCTGTCCGGCAACCGCCCCGAATCGGCCGTCAACCCGGAAGTCTTCGACCGGTAAAGGCGCCGGCCCCGCGTCCGCGAGTAGGACAGGCATTCTTGCCTGTCAACCGCGGCTTCAAATACGGGCGTTTACCTATTTATTACCTATTTACAGCCGTGCGCAATCCGCAAAACAGGCATTTTCTTGTTGACAAAATAGGTAAACGTCCCTAATTTAACCCCCCAACCCAAAGGTCTTCAATCTGTAAAGGCCCTCCACAATCGCTGAGCATAGGGAAACGATATGTGCCCTCACGTCAGTAAGAAACAGACGGATGTCCGCAGACCCATCAGCAGACGGCGTTTCGTGGGAGGGACAGCAGCGATCGCGGCTTCTTGCACCGCGGGCGCACTTGGCGTGTGGCATCTTGCAACGAGGCGAGGCGAGACCGACAAGCCTAACATCCTGATGTTCATCATAGACACGCTTCGGGCCGACCACCTCGGATGCTATGGTTATGCGAGGAGAACAAGTTCCACAGGCACCAGCATCTCACCCACGATCGACCGCCTTGCAAGAGAGGGGATCCTGTTCGAAAACACCGTCAGCCAAGCATCGTACACGACGGTGTCGATGGCATCAATGTTCACCGGGCTCTACCCGTGCAACAACGGCGTTCTCAACATGAATTCGGTAATCCAGCCCCCGACGTTGACCGAGCGTCTCAAGGCCGCCGGCTACGCCACGTTCGGCATATCGGCCAATCCGTTCCTCAGCAAGCCGTTCGGTTTTGCAAAGGGTTTCGACGAGCACGTCTTAAGGGGCCCGAACACAATCGGCAAAAACAGCGGAAGGACCATTACCACCTATCCGAAAATAGAGAACCCCATTGTTCCGGCAGCCAGTTTCATCCGGGACTGCGCCGGGAAAGGCCGGCCGTTTTTTGTTTTTGTTCACGCTATGGATGTTCACGGGCCGTACGTGCCCCCATGGACGTTCCAGAAAACCCTGGCAGAGGTGCCTCAGGCAGGCAATGAAAGCACCTACAGGAAGAAACTGGAGACAATACTGGCCGAGGAACGGCACAAGGCTTGGAACGAAGATCCCAACGCAGGCGACTACTGGAAAAACACCGTCGTTCCCCGTGCGAAAAGACGGGCGCTTTTTCAAACGCAGATCAAGGGCCTTGCGCAGTTTCAAAATGACGTCGTCGCCGGCTCAGTCGATGTTGCCAGGGCGGCGGCCGACAGGATCGTCACGTGGTACGACGCCGAGATTACGTACGTGGACAGTTGCATCAAGGAACTCCTGAACATGTTGAGCAAGGAAAAACTGGAGCGTCGCCTGCTAACAGTCATCGCGTCTGATCATGGAGAGGAATTCCTGGAGCACAAGGGTTGCGGACACGCACAGACGCTCTTTCAGGAAGTAATAAGCGTCCCCCTGATTCTCCATTCGCCCGCCCTGCCCGGCGCCTTGCGCATAAGGGCGAGGGTGCGCAACGTCGATCTCTTCCCGACGATCCTTGAGATGGCGGGCGGCCGGTACTCCGGTCCGTCCGACGGCCTCTCGCTCGCGCCACTTATCCAGGGGAAATCTCAGGTCAACCGACCCGCCTGCTCGTATCTGGGAACCACCAAGCACCACCCGCACAGACACACGCGCTGCATCATTGACGCTGCTGGCCGCAAACTTATCCTTGCCTTCGACCGACGCAAGTCGACGACCCTGGCTTTCGACCTGAACAACGATCCGCAGGAAAACAACAACATCCTCAGAGAGGCTTCATTCCCATTTGACGAACTCACCGCCCGGTTGAACGACGTTGAGAATAGCGACGTCAGGGCCGAGACCTTCGAGATGGACCAGAAAACAATCGAGCAGCTCAAGGCGCTGGGATACCTGAACTAAAGTCCTCCCCCGCGACCACCGCGGCCGTGCCCTGCCGCACGTGAAACCGGCGGGCGGCGCTTCCTGCCCATCAAGCCCACTTGCATTGACACATCCCGTGCCCCTCGTATAGTCGTACTCGCGGGCGTTCGAGTGTCCTGGGGGCCAGAGCATCCGCAAC
>JAGHCE010000185.1 GCA_021160625.1 Planctomycetota bacterium
GGAATAGGGATACAGGCCGGGCGATGCCGCCTCCACGCGGAGGTCGGCCGCACCATCGGACACGTTTGAATCGAGATGTCCGCCTTGGAGTCCGCCGGGAATCACAGGACGCCCTGAGGGCGTCGGGTTTCTTGACAGGCACGCCTTGGGCTCCCGGCACAAGGAAGGGGAGGTCGGCAGATAGGTACTTCCAGTGCATGCTTTGCAGGTGAGAAGGTGTTGGTCCAGAAAGCGGTAACCATAGGCAACAAGTACGGGCTGCACGCGCGGCCCGCTATGCAGTTCGTGGAGATTGCCAGCAAGTTCGGCTCGGTGATATATCTTACGCGGGGCGAGAAGTCCGCGGACGCGAAGAGCATTATGGAAGTGCTTATGCTGGCGGCCGAGAGAGGTTCCCAACTCGTGATAAAGGCGCAGGGAGCGGATGCCGAGGAGGCAGTGGAGGAACTGAGCGAACTCGTCGCCAGCAAATTCGACGAGGAGTGAGATGGAAATCCTCAGGGGCATCGCCGTGTCCCACAGCATATCTTAGCAGAGATCAGCCTCAACCCTCCGGCAATTATACCCTCCGGCAATTGGACGGGTCAAGCGGACGATCAGGTCGTTTTCCTTACGAAGAGACCCGAAAAACCGTACGGGAGGTCCTGAGTCTTGGCACCGCGGAAGACGTAAGGGCCCTCCTGCTTGAACGCATTCCTGAAGTCGCACGTCCGCCGGTTGCCTGACACGCCGTTTTTTTCTTGCCTCGTGTAGTATATTACCATTGTGGCACGGCGGGGAACTTCATCCCTTCCTCTCCAGGGGGCCGGGCCGCACGGAAGCGAGGGCGGTCAACTGCACGGGCAACCAGGTGAAATCCTCAGGGCGACGCCGTCGCGATTAGAAATGAATCTGAGGGAAACGGACGAGGTTCGACCAACTGTCGAGGGCTTGAAATGATATCGAGAAGTCAGAGGGTTCTGGGCCTTGACATCGGTTCAAGTACGGTCAAGGGCGTGGAGCTCGCCAAAAACGGCGAGAAGTTTGCCATTACCGGCTACGCACAGGCGGAGATAGCCTCGGCGGGCACTCTCAAGGAGGCCATCGCGGCGGTCCTGCGCGACGGACGCTTCAAGTCGAAGCAGGTGGTCTCCTCGGTGAGCGGCAGGAGCGTCATCGTCCGGTACATCAACACGCCGGTGATGAAGCCCGACGAGCTAAAGTCCTCGATGCGCTTCGAGGCGGACAAGTACATACCCTTTGAACTCAACGAAGTCATCCTTGACTGCCTGCCGCTCGGGCGTGAGGACGGCGACAACGGGGAAATGCGCGTGGTGCTGGTGGCCGTCAAGAAGGAGATCGTGGACGAGCACGTCAGGATTCTCCAGGAGGTCGGCCTGTACCCCTGCGTCATAGACGTGGACTGCTTTGCGCTGGGCAACGCGTTCGAGCTTGCGACCCTTGCCGGCAGCGCACCGAAGGCCCCGGAGGCAACAGAGGACGACCAGACGGCCGGAGAGGCCCAGGTTAAAGCGGCCGAAGCCCAGGACGTCGCAACCGGCGAGGAGCCTGAAGCGCCCAGCGAGGACCCGGAGACAAAGGGTACCGGGGCGCCCGCGCCTGCGACCGGTGAAGGGTCGTTGATTCCCGACCTGGACGAGGTGACGGCGGGACCACCGCCTCCGCCGCCTCCGCCTGCCCATTTGCCGCCTCCGCCGCCGGGAGCACCTTCCGGTGTGCAGGCAGCCGGGGCGGGTACGGCGGACAAGTCAAACGGCAGTGTGTACGCGCTCGTGGATATCGGCGCGCAGAAGACGAACATAAACATAATGCGCGGGGACGTATCGAGCTTCACCCGCGAGGTATACATCGGCGGCGAGGATATGACGGAGGCCGTGTCCAAGCACCTCAGCATCAATACCGTCGATGCGGAGATAGTCAAGCGCGAGGGCGACCAGGAAGCCGCCGTCCTCGAAGCGATAGGCCAGACGCTTGACGATCTGGCCAACGAGATATTCCTTTCGTTCGACTACTTCGAGAACCAGTTCGACACCGAGATCAAAACCGTCTACCTTTCGGGAGGCGGTTCTCGGCTCAAGGGCATAGGGGCGGTTTTCTCGGACATACTGGGTAGGCAGGTTCTCCCATGGGATCCTGTGGCCGGCATAGAGGTTTCTCTTGTCGAAACCCAGGCGGCCAAGCTCAGGGAAAACGCTTCGCAATTGGCGGTGGCTATGGGATTGGCCAGCCGGCTGAGGAAGGTGTAAGGATGATAGAAATCAACTTACTCCCTCCGGAGATGCGCAAGGTTGACCGCACTTCTCTCAGGAGGCTTCTGTGTATGGTTGCCGCGGTGGTTCTGTTTAGCAGCTCAGCCATAGGCCTGGTCTTAAGCATCAAGCGCTACCGGACCGAGCAGGCAAACAAGGCCAGCCTGACCAAGGAGGTAACACGCCTTGAGCCTCTGGCCAAGGAATACGACCTTATCTCCGCACAGATTCAGGAGATCGCAACGCGAATCCAGACCATCGCCGAGATCAAGTCCACCAGGCTGCGCTGGGGGAGGAAGCTGGACGAGCTCTACGCGATTTTGCCCGATTTCGTCTGGTTTGACAAGCTGGAGCTCAAGAAATCCCGCGCAAGGGGGGTGGCCGCCCGGACCGGCAGTGCTTCGACGCTCAACCTGGAATGCCTGGTGGCGGGGGCCGACGAGAAGCAGTATGCCCAGTTTCGTCGGGTGCTCACCGGCGAGCTCGCCGGTGACGGTCCTTACACGGGCGAGGATTTCTTCGGCGACTTTGATTCGCTTGGCTACTCCGGGTGGACACGCGAGGAATTCCCCGCGACTGAGGAAGGTGTGGCGCTCAAGTTCGACTTGACGCTTCCCGTCAGGCAGCTTCAAGCGCCGGCACCGCCCAAAAAGGTGGTCAGGCCCGTTGTGGCGGCCAAGTAGCCCTCGAGGAGAGACTGATGAATATCAAGAGTGAAAAGGTAATTCTCCTGATTGTACTCATCGCCAGCTTAGTGGTGGCGCTGGGTTCTGGCGTCGGCGTCTATCTGTTGCAGAAAAAGGCCGGCCGGCTGCAGGCCGAGAATACGGCGCTGCATTCGAGGATTGCGAAGGCCAGGACGAAGCTGAACAATCTCAACGCCCTGCGCGCCGAGAGGGAAACGGCCGAGGCGCGTCTCAAGGTCGCGGAGCGCATACTTCCCAGCCGGAAAGAGATAGAGGACCTGGTTGACAACCTGAGCGAGTTCGCCAGGAAGAGCGGCGTTGTGATCACGAAGGCCAAGCCGGTCAACCGGAGCGCCTACGCCGGTGCGAGGGGCGCCGTGAAGCGGTTTGAGGAGGCGAGCTTCGACCTGGCGCTCAAGGGCGACTTCTTCGAGTTTGTGGAGTTTCTTAACTGTCTCGAGAACTACAAGCGTTTCATCCGTACCGACTCCTTCACACTCAAGGCCGGTCGGAATGAGGGTACTCCTCTCGACATAGCGCTGAAGTTTGCGACGTTTACGTACAACGAGGCACCCGCGACACCGGCGAAAGCGCCTGTTCGCGCAGCAGCTAAAGGAGGCAGGTAATGAGAGCGGTTGCAGGTATCCTTGTAGCGCTCGGGTTTCTCGTGTGCGCGACGGCTGCTGTTGCAGCCGGGAGCCCATCCGCAGCGACGCCTCCCGTTGAGACTGCGAAGGCAGCGGTCGGCGTGACGCCTGAGAGTATGCTTGGCGAGCCGTATATGCTCACGTGGGAGAAGGATGCCCGCTTCAAGGGGCGACGGCCTTTCCAGACTGTTCTGCACTCTATGGGCGGGCAAGCCAGGAAGGTGGAGAAGTTCAGCCAGCCGAGGACGCCTTCACAGGAGACCGCCTTCATCATCAAGGCCGAGTCGTACCTCGATGAGGCCGGCGGCGCCCTTGACGAGGGAGACTTCACGCTTGCCGAGGACAGGATCAAGACCGTGACCAGGATGACGGCGGTCAATCTCGTAACCGAGAGCGCCAGGGAGAAGATGGCGGCGATCTCTGCTGACCTTGCCAATGTCCAGAAGCGCTTCGGCGATATGCGTGCCAGGGCCTCCCTCAGGCAGGCGCTCGAGTTGGCCGGGCGGATGCAGGCGTACTTTGACAACGATCGCCACGGCGAAGTCGTCGGCCTTTACCAGGACATCCTGCAGCTGGACAACGAAGAGGGGCTCAGGAATCCGGAAGTCGCTCGTACGGCGGCGGCGCTTCTGACCAAGTGCGCGGCGCTTTCCAAGCGCGCGCAGATTCACATAGATTTCTCGCAGATGGAGCTCAAAGTCGATGCCGTCAGCTGTTTCCCGAAGGGAAGGTCGTTTGCCATCGTCAGCGGCGAGGTAATCGGCGAGGGAGGTGCGGTCGCCCCGGAGCTGACCGTAACCTGTGTGGCCGGCAAGGAGGTTACGTTTGATTTCAAGGGGGAGAAAATCGCCCTTGAGCTGGAGCAGTAGCAGCGGCCGTTCGTCGGGCCGGCTTGGCAACTTTTCAGGAGGGTAGTGGGAAATGAAGATCCTCAAGATTATGCTTCTAATGGGAGCCCTGGTGTTGACCGCGGTCCCCGCAGCCCGCGCCGACGAGGCGGCCGCGACGCTGTCGATCGACTTCAAGAACGCCCCCGTTGAGGATGTTGCCGGGTATATCTCGGTCCAGGCGGGCGTCAACGTAGTCGTCGAGAAGGGCGTCAGCGGCGAGGTGAACCTGAGGCTCAGCGACATCGCCTGGCTCGATGCGCTTACCCTTGCCGCCAAGCAGGTCGGTTGCACGGTCGACAAGGGTGACGACGACATCTACTATGTTATGACTCCGCATTTTTCCTTTACGACAAAGGCCGAGGGCGTGTCGCTAAAGCAGGTCATATCCCTTTTGGCCCAGCAGAGCGGACAGAACATAGTAGTGGCGCCGGACGTGGATGCCGTCATCCACTTCAACCTCCAGGATGTACCCTGGCAGGTCGCGCTGGATACGATAGTCAAGACCGCCGGGCCTTTCGCGCTCGTACGTGACAAGTCCGACGTGTACCGCGTTGTGAAGGCTAAAGCCCTCTCCGAGCAGAAAGAAACGCAGGTCTTCAAGCTCCGCTACATCCAGGCGCCGTCTGAATACAGCCCGAAGATAACGAGCGAATTCGCCGTGAAAGAGGGCAGCGACGAGGGATCCGAGGACTTGAAAGACAGCTTCACGCTGTTCAAGGCCCTCGACCAGGTGGTCGCCGAGAATGGAAGCGTGGAATATGACTATGATTCCAACGCGTTCATCGTGACCGCGACAAAGCCCGTTCTCGACGAGGTGGCCGATATCATAAAGCTCGTCGACGTCCGGCCGGACCAGGTCTTCGTCGATGTGAAGTTCGTAACCACCGGTCACACTGACCTCTTGAACGCCGGCGTGAGGTGGCCGTCCGGCATAAACATCAGCGCGACCGGCGGCAGCGTGGTGCACCGGTGGCCGTTCAATCTCGGAAAGGGCGGCTGGGAGGATTCGCTTGCCGTAACGGGTGAAGGCCCGAGCGCCACCGAGGTCACCGATTACCTCGGCGGCGATAGCCCCTATACCTTCGGCGTGCTGGATTTCAGCAATATCGCGCCTGTCCTCGAGTTTCTCAGCAACGATTCCGAAAGCGAGATAGTGCAGGCGCCGCAGCTTACCGTCGTGGACAACAAGACCGCCACGGTCTTCGTCGGCGAACAGATACACTTTGCCGAGGAGTTCACCACCACGGCACAAAGCGGCGGGCAGAGCCGCGGTATCCGCGAGGCCTCGAAGAACTCGCCCATCAAGGTCGGTACCCAGCTACTGGTTATGCCGCATATCGTTCCGGACACCGACAAGATCGTGTTGTCGGTAATCCCGACCAGCGAGCAGCTTACCGGGACGACTTCACCCAGCGTGGACGGCTTCGAGCGTTTCAGCGTCGCCGATTCCTACATCGACCTGCCGAGACTTTCCTCCAGGACGATAGTGACCACCCTCATCCTCAAAGACGGCCAGACGGCGGTCCTTGGCGGACTGATAGACCAGAGCAGGACCTTCAATAAGAACAAGGTCCCCTTCTTCGGCGACATCCCCATTCTCGGGTGGATGTTCAAGAACAAGCAGATATCCGATAACGTCAACAACCTCTACGTCTTCATCAGCGTCCGGATAATCCGCGACGACTCCGATATGGAGACGCTCTTCGCCGAGTACGAGGTCCCTGGCGCCAACATCAAGCCCTACAAGAGAGGTATGAAGGTGAAGTCCATAGAGGAAGAGATCAACGAGATCGAGGCCGCCAGGGAAGCCGAGGAAAAGCCCGCCGCCGAGACCGACGAACCGGTCCGGGTTGAGCAACCTGCCCTGGTCGAGGCTCCCGAAGCCCCCGGCACCTCAATGAAGGGTCCCGAAATCGGTCCTGACGTTCTTGGAAAGGGCTGGGAGGAGACCGAGCACGGCATCGAGGAGTTCGAAATCAAGGATCAGTAAACAGTAATGCGGGGGAGGGCAGTCTCCTGCCGGACATAATACAAGAGGGGCGGGTCACTATGATCCGCCCCTCTTATTTTTCCGGCAACCTGCGGCGGTGCGCCCGTCGCGAGCCTCGGCGGAGTATTAGTGGCGGATTATTAGTGTTGCCCTGCGGGCGGGGTGGCTTATAATTGCTTTCGAAACTTGAGAATCGTCATAACGGCTTCACGGCGTTTAACATATGTTCAGACAGAGAATGAGGATTTTCTTTACTAAGGAGGGGCTTTCGAAGTTTCTGGGGCATCACGACCTTATGCGCCTTTTCGAGAGGGCGCTCAGGCGTGTCGGTCTGCCGCTTGTTTTCAGCGCGGGATTTAACCCGCGCCCGCAGATTTCCTTTCCCGTGGCCTTGGCGCTGGGCGTGGAGTCCAAGGCGGAGATTCTTGAGGTCGAACTTGACCGATGGGTCTCGCCGCGCCGGGTGAAAGAGAGCCTGGAAAGGGAACTGCCCGAGGGAATCGGGATAGCCAGCGTGCAGTCCGTGAATTTCCGAGAGAAGGCAAAGGTTATTGGAACGCAGTTTTGTGTCGAGATTGACGCGGTTCCCGAAGATTTCGAAGCTCGGCTGGACGCCTTCCTGGCAAAGGACGAGGCGTACGTCGAGCGGGTTTCAAAATCCGGAAAGAAGCGCATCAATGTTCGCGAGTATGTTGCCTATGCCCGCCTTGTCGGCGGCAGCCTACATCTCGGTTTGAGAACAAGCCCCACAGGCAGCGTGCGTCCGCAGGAGGTATTGAGCGCTCTCTTGGAGTGCCCCGCAGAAAAACTGCCTGCCCTGCGCCTGACGCGCACAAGTCTGCAACTGGCCGCCTCTCCGCATCAGTAGCGGAGACATATATGTCAAGACAGATGTTGATTAATACCAGTGACCCGGAGGAATCCCGGGTCGCCGTTGTGGAAGACGGCCATCTTGAGGATATCTTCATAGAGTCGGCCATCTGTGACCACCATGTCGGGAACATTTACAAGGGCCGCGTTGACAACGTGGAGCCGAGCTTCCAGGCCGCTTTCGTGGACTGCGGCTTTGAGCGAAACGGCTTCCTGCACGTCAGCGACGTCAATTCCGACTACGTCAAGCAGCGCCGAGGCGGCAAGTCGGGCGGTGGGGGCCGCCAGCGCCTGGAGAAAATCCTGCACAGAGGCCAGGAAGTCCTCGTGCAGGTCACCAAGAGCGGGATAGGGACGAAGGGCCCTGCGCTGACGACGTACCTGAGCCTTCCGGGCCGTTTCCTGGTGCTGATGCCCAGCATCAAGCGCCACGGGGTAAGCCGCAAGATAGAGGACGAGGCACAGCGCCAGCGCTTGAGAAGCATCTTGCAGAGTCTAAACCCCCCTGAGGCAATGGGGGTCATCGTTCGGACCGCCGGTTTCGGCCGCACAAAGAGGGAGCTCCAGCGCGACCTCAATTACCTGATGCGGCTCTACTCAACCGTGCAGAACCGCGCCAAAAAGATCAAGCCCCCGGCGCTTCTCTACCAGGAAAGCGACCTGGTCATCCGCGTCGTGCGGGACGCCTTCACGCCCGAGGTCAGCGAGATAGTCGTCGACAGCGAGCCGGTTCACAAAAAGGTGAAGGACTTTATGAAGGCCGTGATGCCGCGGTACACGCGCAGGGTCAAGCTCTATGACGGCGGCGAGCCGATTTTTCACTCGTTCGGAATCGAAAAGCAGATCGAATCCATCTACGGCCGTCGCGTCGACCTGCCCGGCGGCGGCTACCTCGTTATTGACCAGACCGAGGCGCTTGTGGCCATTGATGTCAACTCCGGCTCCTTTACCAAGCATCGCAACCCGGACCAAAGCATTCTCGAACTCAATCTCCTGGCCGCTCGCGAGGTGGGGCGCCAGCTGCGTCTGCGCGACCTGGGCGGCGTCATTGTCATAGACTTCGTCGATATGGCCGATTTGAAACACCGCCGCAAGGTCGAAAGGGCCCTCCAGGATGCCTTGAAAAAGGACAAGGCCCGGTACCGGGCCCTCAGAATGTCAGAGTTCGGGATCATCGAGCTCACCCGCCAGCGTATGCGCCCCTCGGTTGCCAGGGCACTTTTCAGGGAGTGTCCCTATTGCGGCGGCAAGGGCCACATAAGGACGGTGGAGAGCCAGGCGGTGGATGTGCTGCGGCAGTTGCCGATGATCCTCGGCCGGGACGGCGTCGTGAAGGCCGAGGTGACCGCCGGAGACGATGTCGCGGCCTATTTGAACAACTTCAAGCGCGATGCCGTCTGCGAGATGGAGAAGCGTTTCAACAGGAAAGTGGTTATAAGTGCCGGTGGGGCTTTCCTGGGCGAAGAGGTGCGTTTTGTGCGCTATGACAAGTCGGGGACACCCACTCAGTGGAAAGCCGAGGTATGAAAACCCGGAAATGGGCGCCGAAAACGGTATTCGAAGTATTGACAATGCCGAGCGGGGGCGTATAATCTCCGCTTTTGGCCTGAAGCGGTCTCCGGAGGTAGCGGATGTACGCGGTTATCAATGACAGGGGCAACCAGATCAAGGTGGCCCAGGGCAATGTTGTCAGTGTCGATCTTATGGACGCCGAACCGGGCTCCGAGGTCATTTTCGACAACGTCCTTCTTTACAGCGACGATTCCGGTGTGAAGGTGGGCCGGCCGACGGTTGAAGGCGCCGCCGTGGTGGGCGAGATTCTGGGACCCATCAAGGGCAAGAAGATATACGGAGTATCGTTTCGCCGCCGCAAGGCCTCGCAGGTGCGCAAGGGCCACCGGCAGAAGTACACGCAGGTTCGCATTAAGGAAATAAAGGCCTGACCGGGCGGGGAGATTGAGATGGCACATAAGAAGGGACAGGGCTCTTCGAGAAACGGCCGGGACTCAAACAGCCAGCGGCGCGGCGTGAAGGCCTTCGGCGGCCAGTTCGTCACCGCCGGCAGCATCATCGTGCGCCAGGTGGGCACGAAGTTCAAGCCCGGCTTTAACGTCGGCCTGGGCAGGGACTTTACCCTTTTCGCCCTCGCTGACGGTGTCGTTTCGTTCGGCAGCAGGCACAGGGTCAACGTAACAGCCAAATCGGACTGACGGCGCTTTGATAAGTTTTTCGTGCGGGGGCCTTCGGGCCCCTTTTTGTTTTGACGCAAGGTGCCTGATATGGCCTTCCTCGACAGGGTGACAATCCGCGTTCAAGCGGGCTCCGGCGGTGACGGGGCGGTTTCTTTCAGGCGCGAGAGATTCGTGCCGAGGGGAGGCCCCGACGGCGGCGACGGCGGCAAAGGCGGCGACGTGATCCTCCGCACGACGACCTGTGTCCAGGATTTTTCCCACCTTGCGGGCCCGCACCTTGTCAAGGCCGGCAACGGGGTGCCTGGAGGGCATTCCAAGCGTCACGGCGCCAACGGCGGCGACGTTATTCTTGACGTGCCTGCCGGGACGGTGGTTCGCAGCGGTGAGGACGCCGCACTCGTCTGTGACCTGGACTTGGTGGACGTCTCCGTGGTCATCGCACAAGGCGGCAAGGGCGGGCGCGGAAACCGCCACTTCGCCACGCCGACCAACAGGGCTCCGCAGACGGCCGAAAAGGGCGGGCAGGGGGAGTCGCGGTTTCTCTCGCTGGAACTCAAAATTATCGCGGACGTCGGTCTCGTGGGGCTTCCCAACGCAGGCAAGTCCACGCTGCTCTCTCGGCTGAGCGATGCCAGGCCCAGGGTTGCGCCATATCCGTTCACGACTATTTATCCGAACCTGGGCGTGGCCGATACGGGCCCTTTCGGACGCCTCGTCGTCGCTGACGTGCCCGGCCTCATTGAGGGTGCCCACAAGGGCGTGGGGCTCGGCGACGAGTTTCTGCGGCACATAGAGAGAACGCGCCTTCTGGTTCACGTGGTCGATGCGGCGGCCTTGGACCCGGTCGGTGACTATCGCACCCTGAGGAGCGAGCTTCTCGCCTACGGGAAGGGCGTTGCCTCGAAGAAAACGATGGTCATCGCCAACAAGATGGACCTGCCGTCCGCCCGCGGGGGCCTGGAGAATCTCCTGCGGGAAATCGATTGCCCCGTGATTGCCGTGAGTGCCCTGACGGGCGAGGGCATCGAGGACTTTCGTGAGAAGCTCGAAGGTTTTGCCGGTGGCGCACAGCCGTCGCACTAAGAGCCTAAACTTTTCCTGCGTTTGTGACGATTGCTACCTTGTCCGGGGGGATTGTGTGCCCGCAAACAGGCGGAAAAAGGTCGAGATGGCGACAGGCAAAAACGCTGCAGACGGCAACAGCCCCCGCGAGAATCTCGAAGTGCGCGATTCCCGCGAGGACGAGCACAGCCGAATAGAGCTGCTCAGCGACAAGGCCAACCAGAACGGATACGTCGCGATAACGGTAAAGTCTGCGGACGCCGAGCTCGCCGAGGAAGTCCTTCTCGAGTACCTCGAATCGCAAAAGGTGGAACCCAGCGAGGTCGGCCGTGAGAACATCGCCAGGGCACTGGTCGCCGTGGCGAAGGGGGAGAGCATCAGTGAGCCTTTTCCTGTAGCCAGCGGCAGGCTTCCCGAAAACGGCGCCGACGGAAGCGTCCGGTGGCTTGTCCAGCGCCCGGACGTCCCGCAGGGCCCGAAATCGCCTGGTGCCCGGATTGACTACAAGGAGCGCAATGCCATCGTCAACGTCCAGCAGGGCCAGAAGATACTTACTATGACGGAGGCTACACCCGGTACACCGGGCCACGACATTTTCGGAAACCAGATTCCCTGTCAGCAGGGCCGCCCGGTCAACGTTCGCCGGGGCAAGAACGTCGACTTGAGCACGGACGGGGAAACGTTCATAGCCCTTACGTCGGGATATCTCCAGATGAACGGCGACACGGTTGTGGTGGAGCCGGTCTTCGTTGTCAAGGCCGACGTCGACCTTTCCGTGGGCAATATCGACTTCGTCGGCCCGGTGAAGGTGACAAAGGACGTCCTGGACGGCTTCCGGATAAGGGCTGGCCAGGAAATCGAGGTCGGCGGTATGGTCGAAGGCGCCATCCTCGAATCCAAGTCGTTCATCCACGTACAGGGTGGTGTCGCGGGCAAGGGCAAAGGCCGCATCATCTGCAAGGGCGATCTCGAGGCGCGCTATCTTGGCGAGGTCTACGTAGAGGCGGCAGGTGACGTCAGGATCGCAAACAGCATTACAAACTGCACGGTCAAAAGTCATGGCAGGATCGACGTAGCCTCCGGCGGCATCCGAGGAGCAAACGTGGTCGCCGGCAAGGGGCTCCGCTCGCCTGAGATCGGCAGTGACGCAGGCGTGCGCACGATGGTGGTCGTCGGCGTCGACTATAAGCTCAAGGATAAGCTCGTGAACCTCGAGCGCGACGTGGCCGTCGTGAGGGAAACCGTCCAGAGGATCGAAGCGGCGTTGGGGCCGCTGTTGTCCGACGGGGAGATAATCTCCACGCTGCCGCCCGAAAAGGCCGAGGCCGCGAGGCGGCTCCTGGCACAGCTCGATATGCTCGTGGAGCGCGGCGATAAGCTGGCGGTGAAAAGGGACGCGCTTTTGGGCAAGATGGGGGCCGATTCCAATGTTTGTATCGAGGTTGACAAAAAGATATTCGCCGGTGTCGTGATGCAGATAGGCACCTGCCTGCGCACCTTCGAATTCGACATCCTCGGACCCATCAAACTGTTCCCCGATATAGAAAACGGCAGTGTGAAGGTCTCCCGCTGAGCATCCAACGGTTCCAAGAAATGTGTTCGGCGACGTATGGGGGCTTTAGGGCGCGCGGAATACGATCCGCACGGCGGGACAAGACCCGCCGTGGCGCACATAGCGCCTGGGCGCAAGTTCACTTGTGCCCGGTACTGCCACCGGAAAACGAGGGCGCGATAAATCGCGCCCCTACAAAGCCACCAGTGCCACATAGCGAAATGTAGGGGCGAGGCATTGCCTCGCCCGCGGAAGGTCAGTTAACTGCCACGGACAACGTCCGTGGTTAATGTAGGGTGCCACATAGCCCCCCGGAAGGTCAGTTAACTGCCACGGACAACGTCCGTGGCCCCCGTAGCAAAGAGGGGGCGAAGCCCCCCGGAAGGTCAGTGGACTCCCGGCACAACGTGCCGGGCTCCGTAGCAGGAAGGGGGCGAAGCCCTCCGCTGAAGGTTTTTCCTGCGGCTTTTTTCCTGTATAATCAGCACCGTTGGATACCTGTTTTTCGAAAGGGGCGGCGGGGATGCGCGTTTTTTTTCTGGTTGGCAATACCTCGGTTAAGGTCGCCCCCCAGGGCCGCCGGCCGCAATCTTTCCCCACGGACGCCGCCGGCGGGATAGGCCGTTTCCTGGAAGGCCTTGCAGGAGCCTTGCCCGTCGCAGCCAGTGTCAACCCGGCTGGCGAAGAGACCGTTGACGAGGCCTGCCGCAGCGCAGGCCTCTCGGCACCGCTCTACGCCGGGCGCGATTTCCCCACGGGTGTCGAAATCGACGTGGAGCGCCCCGAAAAGGCAGGCATCGACCGCATCCTGAACGTGAAGGCGGCGTTTCACCGCGCCTTGTGCCCCTCAGCGGCCGTGGACCTGGGCACGGCGGTGAGTATCAGCGTTGCAGACGGACGGGGGCACTTTGCCGGCGGCGCGATACTTGCCGGTATCAGCCTGGCTCTGAAGGCGCTCCACGAAGGTACTGCCTTTCTTCCCGATGTGCTTCCCGGAGTACCTGCCTCGCCGCTTGGCCGGGATACGGTTTCCGCAATGCAAAGCGGTGCGCTCTATGGAACCCTGGGTGCGGTAAGAGAGGTCCTCGCGCGCATCTCGGCTGACCTGGAATGCGAGCTGGAGGTGTTTCTTACGGGCGGCGACTGCCGGCTTGTCGGCGAGGTCTCACCGGCGCCTTGGCATATTGCGGAGACGCTGACGCTGGAGGGCCTGCAACTTGCGCACGACGAGAGCCTCCGGTAAGCCGGGTCTGGCGGCTTGTCTTCTGACGCCGCCGGGCGAGGGCGGCATAAGCGTTATCGCCCTGTGGGGCGAAGGTGCGGCCGGTTTCGCCGAAGCGCGCCTGAAGCCCGCCGGCGGCCGCACGGCCGCCGGGCATACCGTTGGAGTGCGCCCCGGCCGCCTTGTGTACGGTTTTTTCTGCGGCGAGTCGGGGGAGATTCTTGACGAGGTGATTCTCGGCTTTGCCGCCCGGGACCGCGTGGAGATAAACTGCCACGGAGGGGCGCTTCCGGCGAGGCGCATTCTTGAAGACCTCTCTTCCTCAGGTGTCAGCATCGAAAAGGGCGGCGCCGGCGGCGCATTTGGGCACGGGGCGCGCATAATCGAGCGCGAGGCGTTTGAAGCCCTGCCGGCGGCCCAAACGAGCTTAGCGGCGCGGGTCCTGGCCGCCCAGGCCGGCGGCGCCCTGGAGCATGCCGCCGACGGCATCGGAGCCGTCCTTTCCCATCCGCCGGTCGATTTCCAAAAGGCGTCCCGTGCGCTTGGCGCCCTCTCTGCGACGGCTGCGCTCGGCATTGCCCTGACACGTCCGGCGGCCGTTGCGGTTGCGGGACCGGCCAACGCCGGCAAGTCCACCCTTGTCAATGCGCTCGCCGGGTACGGGCGAAACATCGTCACTGACGTGCCCGGCACCACCAGGGACGCCGTGCGTGTTCCCGTGGCGCTTTTCGGCGTGCCCGTGGTGCTTATCGACACGGCGGGCGCCGCCGCAAGCCGCACGCCGCTTGCAGCCGAGGCAGCGCTTAGGGCCTCAAACGCCGTTGCAGGCGCGCACGCGGTGCTCATTGTCGTTGACTCGTCAGCGGCGTTGCCCGACGGCTACGCGCCTCCCGGTGACCGGCAGCGAACGCTCGTGGCGGCCAACAAGGCAGACCTCGCACCCAATGCCGCCGGCCTTGCCGCCGTACACGAGTGGGGAGTGGGCGTCGTGGAGACAAGCGCCGTCACCGGTGCCGGCCTCGAGGATCTCTCGGAAGCGATGCTCGGCGTCCTTGGCGTGCCGCTTCCCGGAAAAGACTCCGCGGCAGGGGCGGTTATCTTCACCGACAGGCAGCTCGAGTGCGTCAGAAAGGCTTTGCAGGCGGTCGAGAGGGGCGACGTGAAGGGTGTCCTCGAAGCGCTCAAATCCCTAAGCAGCGGTCCATAACGACTTGTGCCGCATAGCCTTCGTAGTGTGCGCCCTCCACGGTGGGTAAACCTCGGTGCACACATTGCTCGTAGGGGCAAGGGAAGCCTAGCCCGCGGAAGGTCAGATGGTCAGTTGATTGCCACGGGCAACGCCCGTGGCCCCCATAGCAAAAAGGGGGCGAAGCCCTCCACTTACTGGAAGAACCGCATAATATCCTGGTAGGTGATGAGCAGGAACGTTGCCAGGATGACGGCGAGTCCGACGTACTGGATGGCGGCCTGCGTGGATGCGGCCAGCGGCTTGCCCTTTATCTTTTCCACCGTGAAGATTGCCAGGTGTCCGCCGTCGAGGATGGGGATCGGCAGCATATTGACGATTCCGAGGTTCACGCTGATGATGGCGAGGAAGAAGGCGAACTGTATGAGCGACTTCTGCGCGAACTGATAAGACACGGTCGCGATGGACACCGGTCCCAGGAGGTTTTTGCCGATGCCTTTCTGTCCGCTGACGAGCTTTTTCAGGAGAAGGTAGACCTGCGTGGCGAAATCCCAGGCCTTCCTGGCGCCCATTGTGCACGCACCTGCAAGGCCGGCCTTGCGCATAACGAGCTCGGTGCCGGGCATAATGCCCACGAAGGCGGGTTCGAACGACGCTGCGCGGTCCCGGCCGTTCCGGCGCCACTTCACAGAGATGCTGTCGCCGGAAGAATCGCTTAGATGTTTTCTGATGTCCGCGAAGGTCCCCACGTCCTTGCCGTCGATTGCCGTTATCTCGTCACCTGCGGCGAGGCCGATTACGTCGGCCGGGCTGTTCGGCAGGATATGAGCCACGCGCGGCAGCACTTCGGGCTCGCAGGCGGAAAGGAAGGCCCCGGCGCTTGACGGCTGTTTTGTCCAGGGCAGTTGCAGCGTCTTTGACTTGCGGAGGATTTCGAGCGGCGGCAGGTTGTTTAGATGCATGCTTATCTCGTGTTGCAGTGCGCCGAGGTCCGCCGTTTTGGCATCACCCAATGCAGTTATCACGTCACCCGCAGCAAGCCCCATCGCCTCCGCGAGGCTTCCCTTTTCAACCTTCTTGACCCTGGTCGTAATGAGCGGGTTTATGCCGAGTAGCGGTGCGGGAGAGCGCACGGGGGTTATCTCGAAGGTCTTTTCGCCGCCGTCGGGCGCCTCTTTGTCGTCGGCCACGGTGAGGCGGAACTTTCGGAGGCCGTTTTCGGTCAGTTTGCGCCGGAAATTATACCAGGACGCAACCTTCTCGCCGTTTATGGCCACGATCCTCGAACCTTTCGGGACGCCGGCCTGATTCGCAGGGCTCTCGATTGTCTCGTCCTTTTGCCGCTTTTCGGGTTCCGCGGCCGGCAGCAATTTTACGAAATCCTCGATTTTGAGGCTTTGGTACGGCCCGACGCCTATTTCGGACCTGCCGAGCTCGGGGATGAAAGCCGGTTGAAGCGTCTTCTCGAATGTCCGCCCGTCGCGCTCGATGATGAGGTTGATGGACTGCCCTGGGTCGGCCAGCGCCGTCTTGACGATCAGGTCCCGGAAATCGATGTCGCGGCGGCCGTCTATCCGGACAATCCTGTCCCCGGTCCTCAGATCCGCGTAGTATGCGGCCGATCCATAGGACACGTCGCCGATCCTGGCTGCCGGGAAGGATATTCCTACCCGGAATACGACGGCAAAAAGCACCAGCGACAGGAGGATATTGGCGGCCGGTCCAGCTACTATGATCCCGGTCTTTGTCGCAAAGCCCTGGCTCAGGAACGCCCTGTCGGCATCCGCGGACGTGTCGCCGGGCTCGTCTCCCAGCATCTTGACGTAGCCGCCCAGTGGAACGACCCTCAGGCTGTACCGGGTTTCGCCCCTGGTGAATCCGGCGATCTCGGGCCCGAACCCGATTGAGAAGTTTTCCACCCTGACGTTACTGAGTTTCGCCACGATGAAATGGCCGAATTCATGAACCAGTATCAGCAGCCCTATGCCTGCGGCCGCTACGAGGATGTAGAGTAAAGACACTTCTGAGCCTCCGCTCGCGCCCACCGATCTGCTTCGAGTATATTCTCGAGGCTGTCAGCGGGGCGTTTCTCATGCTTGTCAAGGACCTTGCGTATGATTGAATGGATGCCGGGAAACGGCAGCCGACGATCGAGAAAGGCCGCCACGGCGACCTCGTTTGCCGCGTTGAAAACCGCCCCTGTCGTACCTGCCTCACGGGAGACCTCGTGGCCTATTGCCAGGCAGGGGAACTTTTGTGTATCCGGCGCACAGGAGCAATCTCACTTTCAGTGCGCCGGATACACAAAAGTTCCCCTGCCTGGCAATAGGCCACGAGGTCTCCC
>JAGHCE010000204.1 GCA_021160625.1 Planctomycetota bacterium
AGCCCCCCCTCCATCGCCAACTGCAAATAATCGTTGTGTGCGAAGAGGTGCCTTTCCTCCGTGTGTTCGTAATGCGGTATGACATACGCATACGTCCCGAGGCCGCTTCCGACCACGGGAAAGTCCGTCGCCGCCTGCCTGGTGGTTTCCCACACGGCGGCCCGGCCGCCGATCTTGGCGAGCAGCCTGTCATAGAGATCGCTGCGGGACCAGGGGACCGCCAGGAGTGCCCCTGTCGCAAGCACCACGCACAGGACAACCGCCGCCGCGCCCGCCTGCCTGGTGAGAAGCATCACGACAAGCACCACCCCGAACCCCGCCGCAAGCGCTCCAAGCGCACCCGCCGAGCCGCAATAAACCGTTGCTCCAACTCCGACAAAAAGCGCAAACAGCAGCAAAAGCGCCAGTCCTCCCTCGGGCGTTGCGGTAAAGCCGCCTTCCTCACCCCAGCCGGAGCGCCTCGCCGCCAGAAGCGCCGCCAAAAGCGCCAGGACCACCGGCAGAACAATCTCCATAAGGCCGCCGAAATGGTTGCTGTCTGCATAGGGGCCGAAAACGTCGCCGATATTTACACTTTGTTGAAAAAAAACAGCCCCGTTTTCGTCCTTCACGCTCTCGACATGCCCGATACCTGATGAAAGTGCAGGGTCGAGGAGCGCACTGCGCCGGAAATGCGTTTGGGCGCCACGACGGATGTCCCGCAGGCCGTATATCTTCTCGCCGTGGCCTTTTTCCTGGATTATCCCGACTCCTGCGGCAACGAGCGCCGCCAGTATCGAGGCGCCCACCAGCGTGAAAAGCATCGCCCTCGTCCGCACCAGCGCCAGAGTTGCAAACACCGCCATAGCGACGAGGGTAATCTTGAAGAATGCCTCCACCGTCGCGCCGGGTGCGAGCGAGATCCTCTCCGGGATGCCGCCGAAGAGCACCTTGTAAACGGCCGCCGTCCGCTCGCCGGCCAGGGAGAGTGCGCGCGATGGAAGGGGCACAAGCTGCACGAGCGCCACGACCGCCAGCAGGGCCGAGAGGGCAAGAACCGGCGCGAAGATGACGGATACCCGGCCTTCGGCCACCCATACGGCAAGGGCGATGGCCGCGGCCAGGGCCGCAGTGAACCACAGGGCGCCCCAGGCCCACCGCTCGACGGCGCCGAAGGCAAGCGGCGCTGCAAACAGCATTACGGCGACGACGCCCACGCCCGCCCATCTAAGGGCGACGGCGCAGTGCCTTGCGGTTTCCGGTTTTTCCGCGGGAGCGCGGTCTTTTTCAGGCGCCATTCTTTCCTCAGGCCTTTTTCGGATAGTAGCGATGGTAATAGTAGTAGTCGCCGCGCTGGCTCCTGACGCGGTTGAGGACCGCGCCGATGACGTTTGCATCCGCGGCCGCAAGCTCCATCCGAGCGCGCCTGATGAGCCACTTGGAGTTCTGCGCGGCCTGGATGGTGAAGATCGTCGCGTCGCTCAAGTGGCAGAGAGTCGTGGAGTCGGCGACGCCCAGGACCGGTGGCGAGTCGATGAGGATCACATCGAACTTCGCCGCGGCCTCCTTGAGCAGTTCTCCCATCCTCGGGCTCTCCAGAAGCTCGGCGCTGTGGGTGCCGCCCGCGCCCGCGGGGATGACGAAGAGACCCGGCGTGCCGCCTGGGCGCACGACGCTTTGCCAGAGGAGTTTGCCCTCCAGGTACTCACCCAGGCCGGGCGTCCGGTCCACGTCGCAGACTTCGTGGACCTTGGGATGGCGCATATCCGCGTCGATAAGCAGCACGCTTGTGCTGGAGAGAGCGAAGGCCAGCGCTAAGTTCGAGGCAAGAGTCGTCTTGCCCTCTCCGGCGGTTGTGGAGGTGATTGTGAAAGTCTTGGCGTGGCTTTCCTTGCGGTAGACCTGGAGCCTGGCCCTGATCTTGCGGTAGGACTCCGCCGGTCCCGATGACGGGTCGGTTATTATCACCTTTTCGCGGCGGTGCGAGCGGTTTGAGCCCGTGTGCATACTCGGCACGAAGCCCATAAAGGGCAGGCGCAATTCCTGCTCGACGTCCTCGGGCCTCTGTACGGAGCGGTCCATATAGTCGAGGAAGAAGGCCAGGCCGACTGAGACAAAAAGCGCCAGCGCTAAGGCGACCACCACCAGCTGCGTCTTGTTGGGCCAGGCAGGCTCGCTGGGGACCTTGGCCACGTCGAGCACGCGTATGTCGAGGACGGGGAAGTTGTCGGAGATGGTTGCCTGCAGGAGGCTCTTCTGGAGCTCGTCGTGCATCGCCTGCAGGTTGGCGAGGTCTTTTTTGAGTTCCTCGTACTTGCTGAGGGCAGTGAGGCCTTCGACGAGCCCGTTGACCTTCTTTTGCAGCTCGGCCATCTGCAGCCTGATCGTTTCCTCGACCTGCTGGGCCTGTTCGTACGCGAACTTCGCGCGGGCAAGCGCCTGGGAGTTGGCCTCCAGGCGGGCCTTTTCGACTGCTTCGTCGTAGTCACGCTGGTACTGGGCGACGAGCTCCTTGAGGCGGTTATATTCCAGGTCGTTTTCGAGGGCCCGGGGCTTCTTGCCGACCTTCATAAGGTTTATCCGGCTCTCGCAGTCCCTTATCGAGGCGAGAATTCGCTCTGCGGCCGGGCTTGCCGGATCTTCGACCAGGTCTTCTCCTGCGTCGAATTTCTCCTGCATCCGGTTGTAGTTTGCCTCGGCCTGTTGGCGCGCGACCTGGCGGACGACCTGTGCTTGGGAAAGGGCGGTGAGCTTCGTGGTAATGAGGATTTTCTGCTGGCGCTGCTCGTGGAGCTTCTTGTCCTTGGTGAATTCGTCGATGACCTTTTTCTTGTTCTCGATCTTAAGCTGGAGGATCGAGACCTGGTCCTGCATTTCCTTCTGGCGAGCGTCGGAAAGCTCTCTTTCGCGTTTCTTCGCAAGCTCGCTGTAGGCCCTGACGATTTCGTTTACCACGGCGGCCGTGGCCTCGGGGTCCCGCTGGCGCGAGCTTACGCGCACGATCCGACTGTTGCGCTGCGGGGATATGGAGACGGCGTGGCGGATGATATGGGCCTGCCCATCCTCGACAGCGCTTTCGGGTGAGGGGCTGCGTCCTAGCTTGTAGGCGGCCAGCGCCGCGACCTCGCTGGATCCTATTATCTCGTATTGTGTCTGGTAAAACGCCTCGCCTGTGAAGGCGGCCTTTCCCGACACAGGTGCGTTGAAACGCTCGATGGCTATGCGGGACTGTGCCTGGTACCAGGGCTTCACGACCTTTGCGACGACGAAGAGCCCAACTGCAGAGAGTGCCACAAAAACGAACAGGCACAGCCACTTGCGCCGCCAGACGATGGTCAGGTAGTCCTTGACGTGCCCCGTGGCACGGACGTTATCGTCGAAACTGTCCATTTTCATCCTTTCGCGTGCGCGTCCCTGACAAAACGGGTTCGTTGCACCGCCCTTTTTTATGCCTATTCCCGGGCCAGAATCACCTTTATGTCCTGGTCATTTGTGTAGGATGCGTCCGCATCCACGAGCCGCCTGGCGGTTTCCTCGGCGCGAGACTCGGCCCCGAGCTTGTCATACGCAAGGGCCAGGTGGTACAGGATTGTGGGGGTCTTGCCCTGCGAGAGCTCGGCCGCATCGGCGAGATTGGCCACCGCCCTGTCGTACTGGCGGTTCTTGTAGCGGGCCCAGCCGAGCGTGTCGAGGATGCCGGGGTCCTTGGGGCTCTGCGAGAGGGCCCTGGTCGCCAGCTGCACGGCACGGCCCAGGTCCGTGTCCTTCTCGATCAGCATATAGGCGGCGCCGTTTGCGGCCCTGGGGTCGTCCGGCGAAAACTCAAGCGCCCGCTCGTAGGCCGCCAGCGCCGCGTCGACGTCGCCTCTCTCGAAGTAGAAGTCGCCGAGCGTGCAGGTGACACCGGCGAAATCCGGATGGTCCCTGGCCGTTTCCTTGAGGAACGCTTCCCGGTCGCGCTTCATCCCGAGCCTCAAGTAGAACGAAGCTAAGGCGACGTAGAAAGCCTCCTTGTCGCTGTTTGCGGCGACCGCCGACTTTAGGACCTCCACCGCCCGCCCGGGCAGGTTGCGGCTTGCCAGAAGGCCTGCCAGGTCGTTGTAGTTCGGCAGGAAGTCCGGGTAAAGTTCGATGCCTTTTCTGAACATTGCCTCGGCGTTTGCCGCGTGCCCTTCGATTGCATAGAGGCTTGCGAGCCTCCGGTAGGCGTCGGGCGTCGGGTGGTCCTCGACGGCGGCTTCAAGGAGCGACCGGGCCTCGTCCATCTTGCTCTCTTTCGTGTAGACGCCGGCCAGGAGCGCTTCGAGCGCGGCGTTCTTTGGAGATGCCTCCAGCGCGCGTTTGAGGACGCCCTCGGCCGAGGCGTAGTCCTTGCGGGTCTCGTATATTTTCGCCAGCATCGCGGCAACGGCGCTTTGTGACGGTACGGCTTCCACGTAGGCCGACAGCTCGCGAATGATTTCATCCGTCTCACCGCGCTTTGCCAAAAGGGCCACGAGCGCCTTGATGAGCGCCGGGCTTTTGCGGATGGAAAGGGCCTTGCGATAGTACTGGACGGCCTTTTCCGGCTCGTCGGAGAGCATCGCCGCGTCTGCGAGGAGCCCATAGGCCGTGGCGTTTGCCGGATCGGTCTTGATGACCTCACGGGCCTCCACCGCCGCCTCTTCGTAGGAGTGGCTCCTCAGCAGCACCTCGGCCAGGAGGAGCCTCGCGTCGGAGAGCGCCGGGTCCAGTGCCAACGCGCGGCGGAGGTCGGTCTCGGCCGACGGCAGAAAACCGCTCTCGTACTGGGCCTTGCCAAGAAGGTACCTTGCCGCCGCCCGGGAGGCGCCGCCGGCCAAGCGGGTTTCCAGCGCGCGACTCAAGACTTCGGACGCATCGCGCGGGCGCTTTTCAGCCAGGAGCGCCTGGGCCTTGAGGACGAGCGAATCAAAGTCGTCCGGGTTGTCCCGGAGGATCTTTTCGACGAGCGCCTTTGCCTCGTCGGGCCTGCCTGCGGCCGTCAGGGCCGAGACGAGGCGCCTTTGGGCCTGGAGAAACTGTCCGTCCGCCTCGACGGCGGCGCGGTACGTCTCGACCGCTCGGTCGTCCTCGCCCAGGGCGAGGAATGAATCCCCTACCTGGACCAGGAGCGCCGCGTTGTCGCCGGCGGCTTTGAGCATTTTGGATATCGCATCGAGGGCGTCGTCCGTCCGTCCGCCGGCCAGGGCCACTGACGCGGCAATCTGCAGCAGGCGAAGCCTGACAGCGGCGGCGGGATGGCCGGAAAGGGCCTGCTCGGCCACGGCCGCGGCCTCGTCAAGGCGTTCCTGCGAGAGGAGGAGCTCTGCTAAGCCTTCGAGCGCCGCGGCGGGCTCCTGGAGCTCGGCCGCCGCCTTGCGGAAGAGGGCTTCGGCCTTGTCGAACTGTTCGTCGGCCATATAGAGGTACCCGAGCGTGACCATATAGTCGTCGCTGTCTTTCACCTCCGGCGGCAGTTTGGACCACTGGTTTATCGCCTCGCCCGTCCGCCGGGCCTCCATAAGGCTGCCTGTGGCGATTCTCACGGCGCGGCTTATGTACGTCGGGGCGATCTGCGGCGCGTTCTCGATGTGCCTTGCCTCGCGCAGGGCGTCTTCCCAGAAGCGCGTCCGGTAATAGGCCTTCGCGAGGGCCAAGCGCGCCATTATGGACGAGGGGTTATACTTGAGGGACGACTTGAGGTTCTCTATGGCCTTGTCGAGTTCACCCTTTTCCTGCTGGATTACTGCAAGGCGGTAGTAAGCTTCGGCGTTTGCCCGGTTGCCCCGGAGGGTCTTCGAAAGAAGCGCTTCGGCCTCGTCGGACTTGCCCTCCCGCTCGAGTATGCGCGCCTCTAAGAGGTCGCCGGCGGGCGAGTCGGCGTTTGCATCGCGCAGGAGCTTTATCCTCGCCCTGGCCTGGTCAAACCGCTCCAGGACCACGAGCGACTCGGCGGCCCCCGCGAGGGCCCCTTGGTCGGCGGGGGCCTGCTGCAGGGCCTTTGCATACGTCGAGAGCGCCTCCTCGTGCCGGCCGAGGCTTTGCCGGAAGTCGCCGAGCAGATTAATGTAGCCCAGGTTGTCGGGGTATTTTTGAAGCCGCCCCTCCAAGAAGTCAAGCGCATCCTGCGCACGGCCCTGCCGCCACAGAAACGAGCAGTAAAACCCAGCCGCGCCGGTGTCCTGCGGGTCCTTCGCGGCGATCTCGGAAGCGATCCGAAGCGCCTCGTCCGTCTTGCCCTGCCGGCGGCGGACCATCGCCATCGCCATCCGGGCGCGCTCGGCGTTATCGGTCAGGCGTGTTGCGTCCTCGAGTATCGCCACGGCGTCGTCGTACTCGTCGCGCCGCACGTGGAGCTCGGCGAGCGCTATGTAAGGGGCTGCGCTGACAGGCCGCAGCGAGCGGGCCGCCTGCAGGAAGCCGAGCGCCGCGGCCAGGTCGCCCCTGGCCATCAGGGCCTTGCCGACGACGAGATTCGCATCGTAGTCCTTGCCGTTTCGCTCAAGGACCGATCTTGCCTGGGCGGCGGCCTTGTCGAACTGGTGGGCTCTAAAGTATGTCTCGGCCAGGGCCACCGAGGCCATCGTCTGGTTGGGCGAAAGGCTAAGCGCCCTCTGGAACTCCATCTCGGCATCCTCAAGGGCGCCCCTCGTGGCGAGGCAAACGCCCAGGTAGTAGTGGGCCTCGGCGAACCGGGGCTTGACCTTTGCGACGTGGGCGAAGAACTTCTCGGCTTTCCTCAGTGTTTCGTTTGCGCCGCCGGCCTGGGTGAGGAGAATCCGGCCTTCAAGGTAGTCGGCTGTGTCGCGGGTGCCGCTGATTCTGCGCAGTTCGCCAAGGCGTGTTCTTGCGCCTTGAAGGTCGGCCTTGTCGATTAGAGACTCGATGAGGTGCTGGTAGAATACCGGCGCCGGCGAGGCCGCCACGGCCTTCTCGAATATCTCGATGGCCTTGTCAATCTGCCCGTTTTTCTTGTAGAAAAGACCGAGGCTGAGAAATGCCGACGGGTCGGCCGGGGCGATTTCGAGGGCTTTTTGGTATGCCTTTTCGGCCAGCGAGAGACTTTTTTTGTCACGGCCGCGCTTTTTGTAGAAGTCGCCCAGGGAAATCCGGTAACGCGGGTCGTCGGGCTGCAGCGAAACGGCGGTCTGAAGGAACATCTCTGCGTCGGAGCCGCGCCCGGTCGCGGCGTAGAAGGCCGCCGCCCGAACGGCAGCCTGGGCCCGGTCGCTGCCGCCGAGAGCCTCGTCATCGACGCGGTCAAGGAGCTTCTGGAGGGCGAGCTTCGCGTCGGCCGGGGACTTTAGGTATTGCGCGTTTATCAGCGCCAGCGACAGGATCGCGTCGAGGTTGGCTGCATCTTGTTCAGCGGCTTTTTCGAACTCGGCCTCGGCATCCTTGTAGTCCTTTTGCCGGTAGTAGGCCTG
>JAGHCE010000024.1 GCA_021160625.1 Planctomycetota bacterium
CCGCAGGGCGTCCACCGTGAACCGATCCCCGACAGCGACTATCCTCATATCACACCTTGCTCAGGATCATTATGGCGATAATAAGCCCGTAGATCGCTATACCTTCGGCCAGCCCCACGATAAGCAGTGTGCGGCCCATAAGCTCCGGCCTCTCCGCCACCGCGCCGATGGCCGCCGAACCCGTTATCGCTACGGCGATACCCGCCCCCACGCACGAAACCGACATCACGATCCCCGCCGCCAGAAAGGCCATGCCGACAGCTTCCTCGGGCAGCGGCTCTCTCTGCAGCAACCCCTTGACCTTGACCACCTCCGGCGCACTCGCGCTTGCGCTTTCCTGCGCATACGCCTTCGGCGCCAGCGTCCCAAGCAGCGTAACCATCATCGCCGCCCCGATTACCACCGTGAGCGCCACGCTCAGCAAGAAAAACTTCTTCACATTGCGGTTCATCCCTACCTCCTCCCGTCCGAAAATGCCAGGGGCTCGAATTTGCGCCCCTGGTGATGGAAAAATTTGCTGAAAAACTCGTAATAATGCAGCCGCATCGTCTGCACGAACACAATAAGGCCTTCGAGGGCTATCACGAGGATATTCCCAACGACGATATCGACCTTGGATGCAAACATCGCCGCAGCGGTCTCCCCCTCCATCAGCCCCGCCATAAGGAGAACCGCCCCCATAAGCGCTGCGTGGTTGAGCGCAAAGGCCGGGACACGAACAAACGAAATAGTATTGGTGAACGAAGCAAGCATCAGCTCCGCGGGTTTGAAAACCGCGTCCGTAATATCTCCCTCGAAGGGTCGGCCCGCAATCCGGTCCACAATCCGGGCGCCGAACGCCGTCGCGAAAAGCGGCGGGACGAGAACCGCCGTCACCACGCCCCAGGAGATGTAGTCTCCGTACCCGGCGGTGACCATATAGAACAGGAAGATCGCCCCCCAGTAGAAAAGCAGTGTCGATATCCCCCACTCGCCGAAGAACGCTTCCTTGTAGGAACGCGCCCAGAACCTTTGCACGGCGTTTATCACGAGGCCTATGTTGATGATCACGGCGCCGAGGATCACACCGTAGAAAAGGAACCCCGCCGGATCCGCCATCGGACGCACCCAGACGGGGGTGAGCTTCTCGAGGCCGAAAACCGATCCATACAAAAAGCCGAAAACCGTCGCACCCAGCCCGCAGGCCCCCAGCACGGCTCCCAGGTCCCTCATACCGGACTTCTTGGCGGCGACGAACCACAAGGCCGCACCGGCAAGCGCCAGTACCAGCCCGTGACCGACGTCGCCGAACATCGCGCCGAAAATAAGCACAAACGTGAAGGCCACAAACGGCGTGGGATTGATCGCGTTGTACGCAGGCGTTCCGTACAGGTTGATTATCATCTCGAACGGGCGCAGGAAGCCGGGGTTCGCAAGCTTCGTCGGCACCAGCAAGGTGCCGGACTTCTCGATTGCTACCGTTTCTTCATCCACCGAGGTCAGCTCAACAGGATGCTCACAGCGCTCGGCGATCCGCTTGGTGAGGAACGCCAGGTTGTCCACCGGGACCCACCCGGTGATAAGGCAGGTGTACTCCCCTTCGAGGAAGCTCCCCATAGCCTCAAGAATCCGCGTGTTGAGGTCTATCTCGGCCAGCCAGCGCCGGATATCGGCCCCGCTTTCCTTGGCGAGTCTTGCCAGGGCCAGGCTGTTGTCGGTGAGCCTCTCCCTGGTCTCCCACATCTCGATCTCAACGGCCTGCGCATCGAAGTGCCCCTCTTTCACGAGGTCCTTCCTGATGAGAGTCGGGTCAAAGCGCGCGTTCTTGAGGCCGCTTGTCATATCGCCGAGCCGTTCGGGGGTGGTAACCGCGCAGACAAACGTCCGCGCGCCGAGGGTGCCGAGACTGTAAAGCCGGTGGCCGGCAGGTTCCATAGACCGGCGCGTGTGAGGAAGTATTTCGCTTGGGATCGTTCCTATCTGAGCGCCGATGTAGACCGGGCCCATTACGACAATGGGATCGATGTTTCCCTGCTCGAGTGCAGCAACCACCCAGGCGGTCGTGTCGACCCTGGAGACGGCCTCCCGGCCCTTGCGGATGTCAAGGGAGATGCTGCGCACTTTGCGCTCTATGTCCGAGCACTCGCCTTCGACCATCACGCGTATCCTGCGCGGCGCGATCCTCAGGTCTGAAAGGCTGATGCTCTGCCTCGACGTGGTGGATACCTCAAGCGACTCGGCGACCGCCTCGATCCTCCCGCGCAGGCTTGCGAGCTCTGCAACCGCGGCCTGCGTGTCAATCCTCTTCAAGGACTCGCGCCCGTCCTGAATCTTCGGCATTTCAACCTCGAGACAGGCCGCTTCCGTCAGGGCACGCGCCGCCTCCGGAAGGTCCTCCTTCAGGAGCAGCACGTTTACCAGGTTCATCCTGACGGGCCGAAGCATCGTCTGGTTACTCCTCAGGCCGCCTGCGTCACCAGCAGCGGCATTATCTCGTCTTTGCCCATCCCTATCGTCATCGAGCTTACGACGATAAGGGCATCCTCAACCACCATCTCCCAGCGCATCAGCGCAACCAGAAGCGTGGAAATATCAAACCTCACCTGAAGCCCTGCGGGGCTAATCGTCTGCCACACGAACCTTCTCGTCAGCCTGTACAGCCCCGAGACATCCACGTCCAGGTCGCCCTGCGCCAGGAACTCCCGCAACCGGGCGTCCCTCATATCACCGGCAACCGCTCCGGCAAGCCCCTTCTCCACAAGGGCCATGCAGGTATCCGGGCTGATGATCTTCTCCGGAAGCTCAAGCAGCGTCATGATCTCCTCGACGGCCATCCGCCGGTACCGGGCCAGCCACAACACCCACAGCAGAGCCGTCGCGCCGAGCCACCCTCGGACTATCCCCTTCCGCAGGCGGTACCCGTCAGCGGGCCCCACCTGTTCGGCCGCACGCCAGACAAGCTTGGCGTATTCCCGGTCGAGAACCATCTCGAAAAGCGACAGGTCGTCGTCGTGCGCGCCGTACATCTCGAACGCTTGGCCCACTGCAACGGCCAGGGGCGTGTCTTCGTAAAATTTCACGACGTCGCCGGGGGACTTGGGCGCATCCCTGAGGGCGGAATCGTAGGCCGGCGAAAGCGGGTATATACCGCCAAGCACGTCCGAGACCCCGGGGTCGAGCGAGGCCCGAAAAAGCACCTTGGCGTTGTGCATCTCGTAATGGAGGCAGTAGGCCGCGAAAAACCGGCCGGCCGACCCGCCCAAAAAGCCCCTGATCTTCCTGGCGAATGACCAGCACGCGTACCGCAGCGACCGCTCGACGTCGGCGGGCCCTTCGCCCACCTCGATTCCCTCGACAAAGGGCAGGTTTCTCAACCGGGTCACGCACGCGGAGACATCTCCCGCGTCAAGGAGCTCGCCAACAAGCGCTGCGCCCGGCCCCCGGCTCTTGAGCGCTCCCAACAGGCCCCTCGTCACGTTGTACCCTGTCAGTCCGGCGGCAAACACGTCAGGAATCCCCTCCCTTGAGGATCCGGCAGATCATCTCTACCATCTCGTCGTGCCTGCGGCCGTAGCGCTCGTCCCACTCCTGCATTTGGGCCTGGGCCGCCTGGAATATTCTCTCCCTGGCTTCGGCAATTTCATGCTCGGCCTCTTCGAGACGCTCCCGGCGCGTCGTTTCAATGCGCTCGGCCACCTCCTTTTCCGTGCGGGCGGCCTGGTCGGCTGCTTTTTTCCGGCTGGCCTCGGCTTCCTCGTGGGCCCGGCGCACTTTCTCCTGCGCCTGTTTCTCGGCCTCGAGGATCTCCTTCAGGCTCACGTTACTCATTTCTTGTGCTTCTCCCGCAGGACCTCAATCACCACGAAATAAAAGAGGCCGATAAGCATCGCCACCCTTATCACAACGTAGATGACTCCAAGCAATGTGCCTGCATCCATCTTTCCCGCCTCCGCCGGCGCGCTCTCAGCCGGCAATGAGACCGGCGTCCTCATGCAACGCCTCTTCGCAGACGGCGACAACGCCGATTATCTCCTCGCCGAGTCTCGCTTCCAGCATACGTTCCACCACCGGCGTCTCCCGCAGCAGCCGCGAAATCCTCGCCAGAATGCGCAGGTGCGACCGATCATCATTGGCGCAGATCAGAAAAAACACCCGCACCCCGACGCCGCTCGAACCGGCGAAGTCCACTCCCCGCCTCGAAATCGCCACCGCTATGAACGATTCCTCGAACATCCCCCCAACGGCGCGCCGAGGATGAGGCACCGCCACCCCCTCGGCGATGTTAGTACTCATCAGGTCCTCGCGCTCCATAAGCAGCCTCAGGAACAGCTGCCCCTCGCGAAGTACCCCTACATCCACCAGGTGCGAAACAATTTCGCATAACGCACCCGGTTTGTCAACTGCTTTCAGGTCGGGAATGACAAGATCCGGGCGCAAAAGCGATGTAATCGAGATGGCACTTGCCGTGCTGGGAGCCGCTTCGAACTCGCTTTCGGCGCCATCGCCCGAGCGCACGAGAGACCACCCGGCAAGTTCCTCGCGCCGAAAACGCCAGCGCTTCCCGACCTTGACGCCGGGCAGCTTCCCCTCGCGTGCCAGGCGCGTTACCGTCCGCGGGTTGAGCCGCAGGTAGTCGGCGGTCTCCCTGGGGGTCAGGAGCCGCTCATGCTTGAACTGTCGTGATGACATTTTGTGCCTGTTTATGCCCTTTGATGCCTTCCAATGCATATTGTTACCTCCTATCGGCATTCTTCAAGCACTTTTTCAGAAAAATCCCCGGCAAATCCCCCCTATGCCCGCCGCGCCCGCGGAAGATCGGTTGATTGCCACGGACACCGTCTGTGGCCAATGTAGGGTGCGCTTTAGCGCACGCGGAATAAACGACGGCGGACAAGAATGTCCGCCCTACTTGTTGGCTGGCGCACGCGGAATATGATCCGCACGGCGGGGCAATCTCGCTTCGCTAAAGCTTCGCAGCACGGGGACCCGCCGTGGCACATACAGCCACATAGCCTTTCGGAAGGTCAGATGAGTTCCGCGCGCAACGCGCGCGGCCCCCGCAGAAAAAAGGGGGCGAAGTCCCCCCTTGACAAGGCAGGCGGCGGCGGCAGAATGGGTGTTGCAGTTGCGGCGCCGTGACTGGCGGGGCATACGTGGAACGAACCACGGGGAAGCGGCGCTCGAAAAGAATGCCGACCGCCTGGGCTGTTTTTGACTCGGTCCAGGCGGATTTTTTTTGCAAAGGAGCCGGCAATGAACGAAATCGCACTTCGTTATGGAATGAATCCTCACCAAAAACCCGCCCGCGCTTACGTAGAAACGGGCGAGATGCCTTTCAAGGTGCTAAACGGCTCCCCGGGCTTCATCAACCTGCTCGACCTCTTGAACGCCTCGGCGCTCGTCAAGGAGCTTGACGGTGCCACGGGCCTGCCGGCGGCGGCCTCCTTCAAGCACGTAAGCCCTGCGGGCGCCGCAGTGGGCGTTGCTATGTCGAAGGAAGTTGCGAAGGCCTCGTTCGCCGACGACCTGGAGCCAAGCCCGCTGGCCACCGCCTACGCCAGGGCCAGGGGCGCGGACCGGATGAGTTCCTTCGGCGATGCGGTGGCCTTGAGCAGGCCGTGCGACTTAGCCACGGCGCGTTTCATCCGCCGGGAGGTCTCCGACTGCGTAATCGCTCCCGGCTATGAGCCGGGCGTCGTCGACGTACTCAAAAAGAAGTCCGGCGGGCGGTACCTCGTCGTCGAGGCTGACCCTTCGTACGAGCCGCCCGAAATGGAGACGCGCGTCGTCCAGGGCGTCACGATGGAGCAGCCGCGAAACGCCTACCGGATAACCGACAAGCTTCTCTCGAACGTTGTCACCAAGCGCAAGGACCTGCCCGAATCCGCAAGGCGCGATCTCCTCGTCGCCACGGTGGCGCTCAAGTACACGCAGTCGAACTCGGTGTGCTTTGCGCTGGGCGGGCAGGTGATAGGACTCGGTGCCGGCCAGCAGTCGCGGCTTCACTGCACACGGCTTGCCGGGTCAAAGGCGGATATGTGGTGGCTGCGGCAGCACCCGATGATACTCGGCCTCAAGTTCAAAAAAGGCGTCGGCCGGGCCGTGATGAATAACGCCATCGAAGCAATCCTCACCGAAACGCGGCAGGACCCCTTCGCCGCAGATGCCTGGAAAGAGACCTTTGAGGAGAGGCCGCCGACACTCGCCCGCGACGAAAAGCGTTCTTGGATCGAAGGACTAAAGGGGGTGTCGCTTAGTTCCGACGCGTTCTTCCCCTTCCGCGACAGCATCGACCGCGCGGCCGAAAGCGGCGTCGAGTACGTATTGCAGCCGGGCGGGAGCGTCCGGGACAAGGGTGTTATCGAGGCCTGCGACGAATACGGGATGGTAATGGCCTGCTCGGGAGTGCGGCTCTTTCACCACTGAGGGCCGACGGGGGAAACGACAGAGGTGGCGGTGAAGATACATTATCGAAACGCCGAATACGGCGACCTCATCACGCAGCACGGCCTGGATGACGCCGAAACGGTATTCAGCTGGACCGCAGGTGAGGTCATACAGGCGAAAGGCTACGGTTCGGTCGTCCGCGCCCATCTTCCCGGCATCGGCGCCGTATACATCAAGCACTACAGACGGCGAAAGCGGTACTGGAAGACATACTTGAGGCCGAGCATCGCCCATCGTGAATGGGCCAACTCGGTCCGAATGCAGAAGGCGGGTATCCCTCAACCCGAGGTGGTCTGCGCAGGTACGGCCACGGGCTCCCGGCGCAAGACCTGGGACAGTTACCTTATTACACGCGAAGTGGAAGGCGCCTCGTCGCTGGAGACGGTCCTGGAGCGCCTGGGCGGCCAGCCGGACGGCGACACCGTGGCCCGCCTGGCCCAGGCCGTCGTGAACACGGCTCGCAAAATGCGGGAGAACGGATTTTGTCACTGGGACTTCAAGCCCCGCAATATCCTTGTCGTCACCCGGCAGGACGTGCCCACGCTCTACGTTATTGATTCCCGCAGCGGGAGGACAATCAGGTTCTGGAACCGGCGTCACTGCGTCGAAAGGGATTACCGTTTCGTTCTCAAACATCCGCTGCTGGGGCCCGAGGTCGCCAAGCTGCTCGACAGCGAGGCGTGATTGGGGACACCAGCCGTTTTCTCCGGCTGCCAGGCAGCGCGGCTACGGGCCGCCCCCGGTATGTGCGAAGGCGCCGATGTCGATCTTGTCGGCCGCCTTTCGCGCGTAGAAGCCGTGCCTCTTTTTCACCGGTTCGAAGGCCGGAAGCGGCGCCTCAAAGTCAGCCAGCGCCGCAAGATATGGCGGTGACGCCTCGTTATCGGTACCGGTAAGGGCCCGGTCGAGCACGATGCGGACGGCCTGGGCGTACTCTTCGGGCGAGGCGCCCGTGCCGACAAGCGGTGACGCGGCCCTTGGGCGAAAATCCTCGGCCACGGCGTCCGCAAAACCTGGATCATCGCCGCGAATCGTATTGCCGAGCGCGTCGGGCACGTTTACGGGCGTCTCTTGAATCCAGTTACTCGTGCCGGTGACGCTTCCCTTGCCGCTTTTCTCAAGGAACACCTCGCCCTTCCCGGCGAAGACATTGTTAACAAGGACGATGTCACCCGTTGAGGACTTCTCGGTGAAGATGTAGTAGTCGCGCGGGAAAACCGTTAAAAG
>JAGHCE010000184.1 GCA_021160625.1 Planctomycetota bacterium
GTCGGCCAGAATGTGGGCCGCCGAGCAGAGGACGACATGTTGGCCGACAAGGAGTCCGCCGGCGTCGCGTCGCGGCTGCCGCGCAAATTCGCCGTCTTCAACGAGGTGGTCCCCTACAAGGTGGACGGCACCACGCTCCACGTGGCCGCCGGCAGGACGGATGCGGACCTTGGCGAGCTGCGCAAGATATACTCCTGCAGGAAGATTGTCCTGCATCTTGTGACGCTTTCCGATATGGCGGCGCTGTTGAAGTCCTTTTACAACCTGAGCGACGAGGAAGCCGCCGGCAAGGGCCTCTCCCGCGGCGACGAGACCACGAACCTGGAAGTCCTGTCGGACGTGCCGTCCGGCGAGTTTGATGCGAACCTCTCCGGCGAGGACCTGCGGGACCTGCGCCGCCGCTACGAAAGCCTGGTTTCCAATCTCCTGCACGAAGCCATCAGGCGGCGGGCCAGCGACATCCACGTGGAAACGTACGAGAACTTCGTCGCGGTGCGGCTGCGCATCGACGGCCTGCTCTACGACGCGCGGACCTTGAGAATCGACAAGTCCAACGTCGCCGGTGTCGTAAACGTCGTCAAGGTTCTCTCGGACATCAACATCGCCGAGCGGCGCCTTCCGCAGGGCGGCCGGTTCAGGAAGCGCACCGCCGACGGACAGGTCTACGATTTTCGCGTCCAGTGCCAGCCTACCCTCTTCGGCGAAAACGTCGTCATTCGCGTGCTGAACCAGTCCGCCAGCATCACCGCCCTCGACGCGCTGGGCTTCTCGCGCTCGCAGCTCGACCGCTTTCTGCAGGTCATAGTAAACCCCTCCGGCCTCGTCCTCATCACCGGCCCGACGGGTTCCGGAAAGACGACGACGCTCTACTCGATCCTGGACCTCCTGCGCCGCGACAGCACCAGGAAGATCGTCACCATCGAGGACCCCATCGAGTACTCCCTGCCGCGGATTCAGCAGTCCCAAGTACACGAGAGCATAGGGCTTACCTTCGCCTCGGCCACGCGTGCCTTTCTGCGCGAGGACCCGGATATCGCGCTCGTAGGTGAGATAAGAGACGAGAAAACCGCCCGCGAAACCATCAAGCTGAGCCAGACCGGCCACCTCGTCTTCTCGACGCTTCACACCAACACCGCTGCCGGTGCCGCACCGAGGATGCTCGTCCTGGGCGTGGACTCCGAGCTCCTGGCCTCCGAACTTCTGGTCGTCGTCGCCCAGCGCCTCGCGCGCAGAATCTGCCCGGAATGCAAAACGCCCTACCACCCGAAGCCGGACCTCGTCAACGTGTTCTACCCGCTGGGAGTGCCTGAAAACACCGTTTTCTACAAGGGCGTCGGCTGCCCCAGCTGCGAAGGCCTCGGCCACGTGGGAAGGGTCGTCGTCGGGGAGTTCTGGTTCATCGACCGCAAATCGAGGCTTCTTATCTCCAGCGGCGCCGACGAGGACACGATCCTCAAGGAAACCATCGGCGACAGCTATATGCCGCTTCTCGCCGACGCCCTGGACAAGGTCCACGAGGGGCTCGTGGATATCTCGCAACTCCCGCTCGTCCTCCCAATGGCAAGCGTATCCTCCACCGCCGCCCTCATCCAGGAAAACGGGCTCCTGACCCCGGCCACGCCGTAAGAAAGAGGGGCTCCAGGATGGCAGGGGCGCCGCCCTCCACGGCGAGGCAAGCCACCAGTGCCACATAGCATCGTAGGGACGAGGGGAGCCTGGCCCGCGGAAGGTCAGTTGACCGCCACGGACAACGTCCGTGGCCCCCATAGCAGAAAGGGGGCGAAGCCCTCCCCGTACAAGGGGATTGCAAAACCGGCGTGTCGGGCGTATATTGCGTGTTGGAATGTCGGTGCGACCTCCACAAGGCGGCTTTTCGTGAGGCGAGGGGTGCAGGATGAATGACGCAGACCAGTCGCGCGAGCCGCGGGTACAAGAACGGCAAGTGCCGCTTGCCGACCGCTTATGGTTTTTCTCGGGCGCAATCGCGGTGGCGCTCATAGGCATCTCGGCGTTCGTGATGATTTTCACGTTCCCGATGCGGATCACGCATACGATCCTCATCAAGCCGCTTGTGCGGATATTCGGCGTGGAGTTTGCCATTGCATTCATAGCGATCCAGGTCGTGCTGCTGGCCCTTATGAAGAGTTATCGAGGGCTCGTGCTCGCGGTGGGCCTCTTCGCCGTCGGGATGCTGCTCGGCTGGATTGGCGTGACGCAGCCTCTGGGCTACGGTGACGTGGCTGCGCCGGGGTTTACGGCCGGGCGTCATATCCTTGCCGCCGGTGCCTGCGTCAGCGGACTCGCAGTTGGAATAGCCCTGGTAAAGGGGTGGCTGCGAAAACCCGCGCGCGACTGAAAGCCCGTACAGCCGGGCGGCTGTGGCGTTATATTCCCGCCCGTGAGGGGTACGGCATTGTACGGTGCCCGTGAGGGGCCGGTTTATTCCGCGCGCGGCAAGGCGCACCCTACATCTATTCCGCGTGGGCTAAAGCCCACCCCTAAAAACGCTTGACTAACAAAACAGTCGCCACATAGCCTTTAGCCCACGCGGAATAAACGATGGCAGACAAGAATGTCCGCCCTACTTATCGGGCACACAAAAGGCCGGTTGATCGCCGCAGACAACGTCTGCGGCCCACGTAGCAGAGAGGGGTTGAAGACCCCCGGAAGGTCGGTTGATTGCCTCGGGCAACGCCCGTGGCCCCCATAGCAGAAAGGGGGCAAAGCCCTCCGGAAGGTCGGATGATTCCCGCAGACAACGTCTGCGGGCCCCGTAGCAAAGAGGGGGCGAAGCCCTCTTATCCGCCGGCTACGTCGAGCTTCGCAATCCGGATGGTGGGCATCACGGCGCCCGGCTCGCTGCGGTAGTCGCTTGAGACGGTGTCGAGCGCTTCCAGGAGGCCGAATATGTCTCCGGCGACCATTGCGTTTGCCACCGGGTATGCCAGGCGCCCCTTTTCTATCTTGTAGCCGAAATCCACCGACGTGGATATGTCGCCGGACGTGGGGTGAATCGCGAGGCTTCCCATATTGATGTAGAGCCCCTCGTCCACCTCGGAGATAATCTCCGCGGCGGTTTTATCGCCAAGGCGCAGAAATACGTTCGTCGGCGCGATACCGCCGCCGCGCGTGGCGTGGCCCGTGTTGGGGACGCCCGCCTTGCCCGCGGTGTACGAGTTGTGCAGCACATTCGCCAAGCGCCCCTCATCGTAAATCGTGACCTCGCGGCGCCTGGCGCCCTCGCCGTCGTGTACACCCGACGAGAGGCCCCTCGGCACCAGGGCGTTGTCGACGAGGGTGAAATGCCTGGAGCCGATTACCTCGCCGAGCCTGCCGACAAGGTATGAGCGCTTGCGCTGGATGCTCTCGGCGTTGGCCGCGGCGGCAAGGGTCTTTATGAACGAGTAGGCCGAGAGCGGCCCGAGGACCACCGGCATAGGCCTCGTCTCCACCTTGCGCGCTCCGAGGAAGGCAAGCGCCCCCTGGGCGGCGTTCTTCGCCACCGGCGCCAGGTCCACGTCGGAGAGGTTGCGGCCGGCGTCGAAGTCGTAAAAGGCTCCCGTATCCGCGCCTCGGCGTATCACAACGAAGACGCCGTGGTCGATTGACGAACTCTTGCGAGAGACGGCCACCCCCAGCGAGTTCGCAATAGCCCCCTCTCCCGCCGCGACCGACACGTCCGCCATCACGATCGCGTCGGAATCGACCGCCTTCGCCTCGTCGACGGCGCGCCCGGCGGCCTCGACCGCCTCCGAAGGCGTAAACGCCTCCAGCCTCTCATCGTAGAGCCCTTCGACCTCGTCGGCCTCCTCGAATGGCGGGAGCGAGACGAAATCGGGGTCCGGGTCGGCGGCCTTGGCCATCTCCACCGCCTGCCGGGCAATCTGCGAGGGGCTCACGTCAAGCGCCTCGATGCCCGAAACGGAGATCGTCCCGCGGCCGCCTTTTACAAACGCGCGTACCGCCAGCGACTCCGTCCGGCTCACCTCGGTGCTGCGGATGGAGCCGCTTTCGACCTCGACCGAGATGTGGCGGCCGTTCCCGACCGAGGCATCCGCGAAATCCGCCCCGGCCTTGCGGGCCTCATCAACTATCTCCTGCGCCAGCTCAAGCAACGCCACAATAGACCTCCTGTAATTCGCGGCAGACTGTCAATATGTCCACCACAGATTTTCCGCGGGCCAGGCGTGCCCTCCACGGCGGGTAAACCTTGCCCCTACGGGTGATATGTGTGCCACGGCGGGTCTTGCCCCATCGTGCAGTATTCCGCGTGCGGCAAGTTGTGCTCCTACGATCCGAAATTGTCTCTCAGACGCCGGCAGGCTTCCTCAAGGCGCTCGTCGCTTACCGTCAGGCTGAATCTGATGAAGCCCTCCCCGTGAGGCCCGTAGGCGCTTCCGGCGGCGACCACCACCGCCGCCTGGTCGAATATCTCCTCGGCGAACTCGGCGCTTTTTGTCCCATCGGGTACGCCCACCCACAGGTAAAACGTTCCCCTGGGCGCCTTCGCATCGAGACCGCAGGCCGAGAGCGTTCGAAGGAGCATCCGCCGCCTGCGGTCGTAAACCGCCAGCATCCCGTCGATGTTGTCGCCGCAGTCCTCCAGCGCCTTTATGCCGGCGAACTGGACGGCGTTGAATATGCCGCTGTCGGTGTTTGATTTCACCTTCGACATCGCGGCGATAATGTCACGGTTGCCCATCGCCATCCCGATGCGCCACCCCGTCATATTGAAGGGCTTGGAGAGCGAGTTGAGCTCGATGCCGACTTCCTTCGCGCCGGGGGCCTCCAGGAACGAGAGCCTCTCCTGGCCGTCGAAGACGATTTCCGAATAGGGGTTATCGTGGCAAACCGCCACGTCGAACTCGCCGGCCCAGGCCGCCAGCTCGGCGAAGAACTCCCTGGTCGCCACGGCGCCGGTGGGGTTGTTGGGGTAGTTGAGAAAAATTGCCTTAGCGGCCCTGGAGGTCTCGGTCGGTATCTCGCTGAAATCTATGAGGAATCTGTTTTCCTCCGCAAGCGGCACGGCCTGCGGCACGCCGCCGGCTATCACGATCGAGGCCTTGTACGCAGGATATCCGGGGTCCGTCATAAGGACGACGTCGCCGGGATTGACCATGCCAAGACAGAAGTGGTGCACGCCCTCCTTCGAGCCGATAAGGCCGAGGACCTCCGTCGCCGCCTCAAGCTCCACCCGGTAGCGCTCTTTGTACCATTTCGCCACGGCCTTGCGGAAGGCAAGCATCCCCTTTTCCTCGTCGGTGGGGTAGCGGTGGTTGGCAGGGTCACCGGCCGCGCGGCAGAGATCCTCGACGACCTTCGCCGGTGTCGGCTCGACGGGGTCGCCGATGGCAAGCGAGATTACGTCCACGCCGTTCGCTCTCGCCTTGGCGATTTTCTGCCGCAGCGTCATAAAGAGGTACGGTTCTATTCGACTGAGTCTCTCTGCCGTCTGCATATCGCTCCCTTCACTACCGTCAGGCCACCCTGCCGCCGACGACGATGGATCTGACCTTGACGTGCGGGCCGCCGGCGTCGGTCGGCGCACCCTGGCCGCCCTTGCCGCAGGTGCCCGGCATCTCCATCTCGAAATCCGACCCTACCATCTCCATATCGCCCAAGACCTCAAGCGTAAGCCCGGCAACGGAGACGTCCCTCAAGGGCTCGCCCAGCTCGCCGTTTTCTATCATCACCGCCTGCCCGGCGCGGCAGGTGAACTGCCCCCTCTCGGTAAAGACATATCCCCAGTGGCCGTCCTTGAGGTAAATACCGTTGTCTATGGACTTGACCATATCCTCGAACGAGTCCTGCCCCGGGGCCATAAAGGTGTTTCTCATCCTGACGATGGGGCGTGCCGTGTGGCCGTCGGCGCGGCCCGCGCCGTTTGGCTCGACCCCGAAGCGCCCGGCCGTCTCAAGGCTGTGCAGGAACTCCTTCAACACGCCGTTCTCGATTATGACCCTGCGGCGTGCGGGCGTCCCCTCGCTGTCATAGAGGTAATAGCCGTACTTGCCTGCAATCGTGGGATCGTCGATGATGGTGACGCAGTCGGCGGCGACCTTCTGGCCCATCTTGCCTGCCAGGATCGACTGGCCCGACCAGACGGCGTCGGCCTCGGCGTTGTGGCCGAGCGCCTCGTGCGTAAGGAGCCCCGTGATCGACGGGTGGAAAATGACGGGGAAGCTTCCCGCAGGCGCAGGCTTGGCCGTAAGAAGCGCCAGCGCCTTGTCCACCGCCCGGACGGAAAACTCCTCAGGCGTCGTCTCTTCCACGACCTCGAAACCCCCGACGATGCCCCGGTGCTCGCTGCCCAGCTGCGTGACGCCTCCGCCGGCGACCGCGACCCTGCAGCCGATGACCGCCCTTGTGCATTCCTGCTCGACGAGTGTCCCGCGCGTGTTGGCGATAGTCTCCGCGATGGCGACGTCGGCGTAGGAGACCAGCGAGTTGACCACCGCCGCTCCCCCGTGCGTGCGTGCGGCCGCCTCGAAGGCCTTTATCGCCTTTATTTTCTCCGGGATGCCCACCGTGCGAGGGTCGCGTCCGAAAGGCGTGGCGAACTCGGCGACGACCGGCTTGAAAGAAGCAAGAACCGCCGGGTCCGATACCCTCTCTTTACTTGCCCCGGCGAGCTCTATCGCCTCGTCCAAGGCCACAAGAACCTGCCGGCGGCTGGTCGTGTCAAGCGACACGAAGCCCCACGCTCCGTCGACCAGGACCCTTATGGCGACGCCCGCCTCTATCCGCTCGGAGACCTTGTCGGCCGTCGCGTCCTGGACAAGGGCACTGGTAGCCGTCTCCTCGATGACGCGCACGTCGGCGAAGTCCACGCCGCGCTGCTCGGCCAGGAATACGGCCTCCTCGGCAATTCGTTTTCTCTTGGTCATATGACACCCTGCAGGACTCAAAGGTTCAAAACAGAATGGGAGAAATCCTATGTGTTCCCCGGCCGCCGGTCAAGTGGAAACACGCCTCGCCCCCGGAAGGTCAGAGGATTGCCGCGCGCAACGCGCGCGGCCCCCCGTAGCAGGAAGGGGGCGAAGCCCTCCCCCTTAGCAGAAAGGGGTCGAAGACCTCCACCAGTGCCACATCGTTGTGCAGGGTGCGCTCGTAGCGCACGCGGAATAAACGGTGGCGGACAAGAATGTCCACCCTACTTGTTGGCTGGCGCACGCGGAATTATGATCCGCACGGCGGGGCAAGACCCGCCGTGGCACACACATCGCCCGTAGGGGCGAGGGGAGCCTGGCCCGCGGAAGGTCAGTTGACTGCCTCGGGCAACGCCCGTGGCCCCCATAGCAAAAAGGGGGCGAAGCCCTCCCCCATAGCAAAAAGGGGTCGAAGACCCCCTTCCCCCTATGGCATTTGGAGGTGTTTTCGCCAGGCCCATTCTACTGTCACGAGGGCTATGAAGAGGAGAAAGAGCGGGTAGAGCACCTTTTTCTGCCGAAGGTTGAGGAACTCGACGGTTTTCTCGGTGGTTTCCTTCTGCTGGAGGTTCGCGACGAATGACGGGAAGTCCACGAGCGGCACGTAGGACCCGCCGCTTGCGGCCGCTATCGAGCGGAGTGAGTCCTCGTCGAGGTCTATCCGGCGCATTTCAATGTCCTCTTTTCCCACCTCAAATGCCAGAGGCATCTCTCCAAGCGCCTTGCCCTTGAGCGCAGCCGAAACGGTGATCGTGTAGACCCCCGGCCTGGCGGGCTGGAAGCCGGCCTTGTAAGCCCCGGCACCGCCGGCGGCCTTTCCCAAGGGTAGCGTCAATTCCTCGGGACCGCTGACGGCGGCCTTCACAGCGGCCCCGTCGGTCAACAGGCCGTCGGAAGCCCGCACGTGCGCCTCTATCGACACCCTGTCTCCCAGGGCGTAAAAGGCCCTGTCCACCCAGGCCTCCACGCCGGGCTCGCCGCTTTCCTCATCGGCCTTGCGGCGCGCGAGCCAGCGGATCATCTGCCCCCAGAAGCCGACATACGGCGACTCAAGCCCCAGCCCCTTCATAGGCGCATACCATCTCCAGGTGGTATCTCCCGCAAAGGCCCCGGTGCGCCCCGCACCGAAGTTCTGGACCACGAGAACCGGCAGCGGCCCCCGGCGGTCGTTGCGAAGGGGGTTTACGGCCAGGACGCTTGCGCCGGGCTTGGGACGGCCGAGCCTGGCCTGGCCCAGCAGACCCGGCAGCCGGTGTACAGCCGATCTTCCGGGGCCGGAGAAGTAGTCGGTGATGCCGGCGAAGACGGGGCTCACTTCGCCCTGGTCGGTTAGTTGCGGGACGAATTCGTTCTTGTCCTGGCCGCCGGAAAGCGGCTCGATGGTGACGGGGAGGAGGTCTGCAAGCGGCGTGTCGGCGTAGCCGGGCGAAAACGAGCTGTACCCTCCCAGCATTATAAGGCCGGCCCCTTCGTAGACGGCTTTCCTGATGTTGTCGTGATCCTGGGCCGAGAAGGCGGAGGCGTCGAGGTCGCCCACGATGATGACGTTGAATCTCTTCAACGTCTCGATGTCCCGGGGAAAGCCGGTCAGCTCGATGTCGGTGTAGTTGCCCTGCTGGTAGAATGTTTTCTCAGAAAGGCGCACAAGCGCCAGGAGGCGCATATTCGGGTCCCTTTCGAGGATCCTTTTGAGGTAACGGTATTCCCACCTCAAGGTCCCCTCGACGTACAGGACGCGTATTTCGGGGTCTGTGACGGTGATGTTCAGGTTACGGGAGTTATTCTCGATGATTGTCTCGCCGGTCTGGGCGATGACCTTGACGGTATATTTGAAATTGCCCTTTTTCCCCGGTGTGAAAGAGAGGACGATTTTCTGGTTGCCGCGTTGGGCGTCGAGCGTAACGTTTTCCTGGGTCACAACCCTGCCGGAGGAGTCCTCGAGCCGCACGGGCACGACGAGGCCCGGATATCCCAGACCCTCGACGTAGGCGGCAATCCGGGCAACGGTATCCTTCGAGACGACCGGTTCCCCCGCCGGGAGCACCTCGACGGCGGAGAGGATAATGTCCTTGAAAGACCCCTCGGCCGAAAGTTTCGACCCGACGCCGACGGCAACCACCGCTGCTGTGCCGGTGTAAGTGCTGCCGGAGGTGTCGGTGCTGCCGGAGGTGTCGACGCCGTCCGAGAAGAGTATGATTCGTCCGGGGTCCTGCCGGCCGGCCTTAGCCGCGACGGCGTTCAGGGCGTCGCAGACTTTCGTGGCGTCCCCTTTGGGTTGGAGCACGGCGACGTCGGCCAGAGGCGTCTGGCCGTTTACGGCCTCGTCGAAGGTATAAAGGTCGATCTTGAAGTTCGGTGCCAGGGCCTTCATCTGCGGAGATTCATTCCCCAGGATGGTCTTTATGCTGTCGAGCCGCGAAGGCAGGTCGGGGAAGTCGCAAAGCCCCATACTGCGCGAGGTGTCGACCAGGAAGGTAAGATGCTCCTGTCGGCCCTGCCGGATGCGGTACGTGACAAGCGGCCTTAGGACGAGTATCAAGGCGAGGACAACGCCGAACATTCTCACAGATGTCAGAAACAGCATATGGCCGCGGGAGGCGGCCTTCCCTGCCGAAAGATACGACGCAAGCGTGACCGCCAGCGCCAAAACGGCGATCGTGACGCCCAGCCACGGCGCGACGCCGCCGGAAAAGTTCACGCACCATCCCATCTGCAAAGAGAATCCCTCACCCGGCCAGAACTAAAAACTGCTGAAGGTCGCCGAACGGCCGGTCGTTAGGTTGAACCCTTCCCGGAAGCGTTTGTTCTGTCGCCGCCGACTGCCGTGACGTCGGGCTCCACGGCCAGGCCCTCGGGGCGCTTGCCCCTTATA
>JAGHCE010000073.1 GCA_021160625.1 Planctomycetota bacterium
GCCCGGGATCGTGCGACGGAGCTCTTCCATTGTCTCACACCGGACACCATCCCGCTTGACCCGATTGCCGCCGAGCTGGCGAAGCTCTTTACGAACGCCTGGCGCTACATCCGCTTTGCCACGGCCAACCAGTTTTATATGATTGCCAACGACTACGGAATCGATTTCTACGAGATACACCGGGCGATGACGCAAAAATATCCCAGGGCCAAGGGATTTCCCCGGGCGGGCTTTGCGGCCGGGCCGTGCCTCTTCAAGGACACGATGCAGCTGTCGGCCTTTCACAACAACAGTTTCTTCCTCGGGCACGCGGCGATGCTTATCAACGAGGGTCTGCCGAATTATCTCGTGCAGCGGCTCTCGCACAGTTACAATCTCCAGGAGATGGCCGTCGGCGTCCTGGGAATGACTTTCAAGGCCGACAGCGACGACCCGCGCGATTCGCTCTCGTTCAAACTGCGCAGGATTCTCCAGGCCGAATGCCGTGAGGTGCTCTGCAGCGACCCGTACCTCGACTACCCGTGGCTCACCTCGCTGGAGGACACATTGGCAAGGGCCGATCTCGTGATTATCGGCGTACCGCACAGCGCCTACCAGGGCATTGATTTCGGCGATACGCCGGTTGTGGATATCTGGAACACATACAGGCAGGGAGGTTCGGTATTATGAAGGTGCTGGTCACAGGCGCGGCCGGTTTTATCTCCGGGTATCTTGTGCCCGAGCTCCTGGGGCGCGGCTGGGAAGTGACGGGGCTCGACAACTTCAGCAAGTACGGCCCCGTGGAGAGGTCGTTTGACAATCACCCCGCCTTCAATATGGTGAAGGGCGACGCCAAAGACGTGGACACGCTTAAGAAATTGCTTGCAGACTGCGACCATTTCGTTGCGGGTGCGGCGATGATAGGCGGCATTTCGTATTTCCACCACTACGCTTACGATCTCTTAGCGGAAAACGAGAGGCTAAGCGCCTCTGCCTTCGACGCGGCGATCTGGGCGCACAAGGAGAAAAAACTCCGGAAGATTACCGTCATTTCCTCGTCGATGGTGTTTGAGAGCGCCGAACTCTTCCCGACGCCCGAGGGCGAGCAGTTCCGGTGCCCGCCTCCGCTGTCCACCTATGGCTTTCAGAAACTCGCCTGTGAGTACTTCGCCAAGGGCGCCTGGGAGCAGCACGAGCTTCCCTTTACAATCGCGCGCCCCTTCAACTGCGTCGGCATCGGCGAGCGCCGCGCCCTGGGAGACGTGGAAATCTTTTCCGGTAACGTAAAGCTGGCCTTGAGCCACGTCGTCCCGGACCTCGTCCAGAAGATCGTCAAGGGCCAGGACCCTCTTCATATCCTCGGCGACGGCAGCCAGATTCGCCACTACACCTACGGCGGCGACCTGGCAAAGGGGATCGCCGCCAGCCTGGAGCACCCGGCGGCAGTCAACGAGGATTTCAACCTCTCGACGGCCGAAGGCACCACCGTTATGGAACTTGCCGAAGCCGTCTGGCGAAAGATCAAACCCGGCGAGCCTTTCCGCGTCGTAAGCGACGAGCCTTATGCCTACGACGTTCAGAAAAGGGTGCCCGACGTCTCCAAGGCCAGGGATGTCCTCGGCTTCGAGGCGACGACGCCCCTCGAGGAGACGCTCGACGAGGTCATTCCCTGGATCAAAAAGCAGGTGGAAACCGGCGCCATATAGGGGGGGGGTCTTCGACCCCTTTCTGCTATGGGGGCCACGGGCGTTGCCCGAGGCAATCAACCGGCCTTCCGGAGGGCTTCGCCCCCTTTTTGCTATGGGGGTCACGGGCGCTACCCGAGGCAATCAACTGACCTTCCGGGGGGCTTCGCCTCTACAACACGGTGTGGTACTGGTGGCTTGTCTGCCAATGGTTACGGCGACATACGGCGGGGTTCTACACGACTAAGGGTTGCGCTGATAAGTTGTTGCGTGGTTTTCGCCGCAGGATGTGGATGTGAGCGTCACCGCCACGCGTTCCCTGAAATAACGCCTGTCTCGAGGCCTGAGAACGACGGCAAAGGACACAATCCGCGGCAAATCCGCCCCCGTATACCACCCAAGTAAATCTTCCTGTCCCCTGAAGAACGGGCGAATGACAAAACCTGACCGGGCCATCGCGGGGATTATGCGAAACTTGTAAGTTTGCCCGTCGGCGGTTCGGACATCCAGAAACACCGGCGGCGCCTTGTAGAAAAACTTCCGCATCTTTCCAGAGGCCGAGTAGCCGATGTCAAGGCCAAGAAGCAGACACTTGCCGTCGAGGGTGCTTATATCCACAGGCTCATTGAAGCCGACCTCGCGTTCGAGAAGCACCTTCCCGCCTTCCGCGCGGCCGGCGGCGGCGCACTTTTCGAAAAGCAGGTAGCCGCCTTCGGCAAAGAGTGGCGCATAATCCCGCAGGATCACCTTCAAGGCGCCCGAATCCTCCATTGCCGGGAAGCGCTCGTCGATGGGTTCGAGCTTGAAGATGACGAAGCGCGGCGCGTCGTCCCCCTCGAAAAAGGCCGCATTAGCCGCAAGAAGGGCCGGCGTGTAGGCCGAGTAGCTCTGGAAAACGGGCCGCGGATGCCAGGTAAGGCCGTTGAGGAAGACGACACCCTGTTCGTAGGAGAAGAGGTCAATGGTTGTGTTCCCGACGGCGGCCCTGATGCGGGGCAGGTCGAATTCCCGCTGCATTTCGCGAAGCCGGCGGTCAAGCTCATTCCTGGTCGCAGCCGGGGACAAAAGTGTCTTCACATTGCCGACGACGCGGGCGTTCCATATGCCGATGAAGTTACTCGGCCCGTATCCCATAATTCTTCCTGATGAGAAGATTCCCAGAGTCGCCGCAAGAACCTGGACCCACATCATCACACCGACGGTTCGGCGCAACCGGCGACCGGAAACCGGCCCGGCAATGAGAAACGCCGCGCCCGCTGCAAACACGAAAAAGATAAAGGCGTGCAGGTCCTGGCGAACGAAGCCTGTCTTCCAGGCCACCGCAAACGCCGCGGCGACAACCGCCGCCGCCGCGAAGCGCCCGAGCTCGAGCGGCCGCACAAGGCAGGAAATCACCGCTTGCCCGGCCGCAAGCGCGAGGATGCAGACGGCAAGAATAACCTGCCAGGAGGATCCTTCAAGGGCCATCGCCTCACTGTAGCCACGGGTTATCTCCAGGGAGCCTCTTACATATTGCGGCAGGTTCCAAAGCGCCTGCCCCGCTGCAATCCAGGCCAGCGCAAGAAAGACCGCATAGGCCGCAATAACCGCGATGCCCGCCTTCCAGGAGCGCCGCTTGCACATCCAAACAAAGACGGCGAGGACTGCGATACAGGCCAGCGTAAAAAACGTAAACTTCATCAGCGCGACAACCGCCAGGAAGAGAAGGGCAGCCGCCGTCACGGTGAACCGTCGGCTTTCCCGGATGGCCGGGAGTGTGACCGCGACGATGGAAAAAAGGTACAGCGCGTCCTTGGATACGGGCAGGATGACGGCGGCAACGAGGAGAAACACCGCCTTTTGAAGGGCGCCGGGCAGCCTCAGTGTGACGGCGATGAGGACACCGGCCAGAAAGAGGTTGATGACGACTTCCCAGGCAATCTGCGAATAGAAGATGTCGGGGTCGTAGAGCACGGTGAAGTAAAAACCGTGCCCCTCGTAGATGTTATCCATAAACCGGCCCAGCGGCCCGAAGGTGAATATGTAGTCGACGCCCGCCTGGAGGTTGTTTTTCGCCGCGTGCGCGAGCGCCTGCTGCCAGGACGGGTCGAGGGTATTGCCCGCCGGCCTTTCCGGAAAGGCCATAAGCGAGCCCCAGAGCACGAGCGCGACGAAAAGGACCCCAGGCGCCCACCGGGCCGTGACAGGCTCTTTCGGCGCGAATATGGCATTTACGGCGCGCGCGATGCGGTCGCAGCACCTGTGCCACAAACTCTCGGCTCGGCTGACGCCGGGTTCGGGTGCAGAGGCGTCATTGTGAAGGTTCGACTGAGTCATTGCCACCGCCACCTGTTGTTCTAATTGTTTTCGCCGCGAAACGGCCCGAGGCGCGCCTTGCGAAGTATCTCGATCTGCTCGACTAAGAGCGCTTCGTCCTGGTCGCGGTAAAAGGCCTTCCAGTACTTGTGCGCAAGATCGGCCGACGACATCCCCGCCAAGGCGTCGTGCCTGAAGCGGTCGGATTCCCAGCGCCGCCAGCGATAGAAGGTCCATCGGTCGTAGTTGCAGTTGTACGGGAACGATACGAGCGCCACCACGAACAGCACAAGCGGCACACAGCGAAGAAGCCGCGAATTCCGGTAGCGCGTCCAGACCAGGTAGGCCAGGCACACGAGCGGCAGCGATATGGCCACATAC
>JAGHCE010000092.1 GCA_021160625.1 Planctomycetota bacterium
CCTGCGGATAGAGCACATTGTGAGCCGCGGGCTTGTCCCGTGCATATTCGGCGCGTGGGGCCCTCACGTCAAGCAGATGGGCACCGAGAAGATGAAACGGCACTGGCGTTACCTTGTGGCGCGGTACGGGGCGTACCCGGTGGTGTGGTCGCTCGCCGGTGAGGCGCTTTCGACGTCGGCCGAGTCCACGGACAAGGAAGGCGACAAGAAGTTGCAGAAGCGGGAGTGGACGGTGGTCGCCCGGTACGTCCGGGAAATAGACGGCTATGGACGGCTTTTTACGGTTCACCCGGTGGAGACCGCGCGCAACGAGCTGGAGGATGACTCGGTTCTCGACTTCGATATGCTCCAGACGGGACACTACAGGAGCACCAAGGACACCGTCAACTTCCTGCGGGAGGCTGTGGCCCGTCGGCCGCGGATGCCCGTGGTAAACGGCGAAGTGGCCTACGAAGGGATACTCGGCAGCAACCGCCAGGAGGTGCAGCGCTTTATGGTCTGGGCTTGTATGCTTTCGGGAGGCTGTGGCCACACGTACGGCGCCAACGGCCTCTGGCAGGCCAATAACCTCGGCGACATCTCGATGACTACGCAGGGGGTTTCGTGGGGGAATACGATTTGGCGGGATGCCTACCGGCTGCCCGGCTCTAAGCAGGTGGGAATCGCCAAGGGGCTTTTGGAGCAGTACCGGTGGTGGGAGTTCGAGCCGCACCAGGAATGGGTGTCGGATGCCAGGCCGGAAGACGACTTGGAGGGCCCCTTTGCCGCCGGGATACCCAGCCAGCTGCGCATAATCTACGTCCACCGGCCCGTTATGCCGTGGACCGAGCACATCTTCGTGGAAAAGATGGAGTCCGGCGCCACGTACAATGCCTTCCTTTTCGACCCCGCCACCGGCGACCGCGTGCCGGCGGGCAAGGCCACCGGCGACAGCCAGGGCCGCTGGGAAGTGCCGCAGCCGCCGATCGGACAGGACTGGGTGGTGGTGCTCGAGCGCGCCGAAGGATCTTAGCCCCTCGGCTGCAAGAGTCGCGCGCGAGGTGTTGTGCCCTCCACGGCGGGTAAACCTCGCTCCTACGCGTGATATGCGTGCCACGGCGGGTCCCCGTGCTGCGAAGCTTTAGCGAAGCGGTCTTGCCCCGCCGTGGAGATCGTATTCCGCGTGCGGCAAGCCGCACCCTACGTGGCTATGGGGGCCGCGGGCGTTGCGCGCGGCAATCAACTGACCTTCCGAAGGTACCCCGCGCCGCGCCCCTGGCCACCGGCAGGTTGATTACCGGTATGCCAAATATATGCCGACGGCGCGTTTTTGCTTTCCATTCACAGCCCGGTTTGTAAGTTAGCATTGAGATAAAACCCCCAAACGGTTTGAATTTCCCGGCGGCCTGCGCGGTCCTGGAGGAGCAACCATAGGGGGAGGGGAGTGGTCACGATGGCAGATAAGAATGTCCGCCCTACCCAGGAACAAGCGGACGGGAAAGGGAGTGATGCGATGACATCTGCACAGAAAAGAGCGGTTGAGTATATGCGCAGGGCCGCCGGGGCGGCGATGAGGGAGCAGATTGCCTTCGCCGAGATACCCTGTGCGACTTGGCGGGCCCGCGAGCGCGGCACCTGGCTGATGGAGCGCCTGAGGGCCGAGGGGCTCGGGGCCTCACGCGACAAGGTCGGCAACATCGTCGCCGTGCGCGCAGGCACCGGGCGGCGCAAGCGCCCAACGCTCATCATCGACGCGCACCTGGACTCGGTCTTTTATCAGCTGAGCGAAATAAAGGTAAGGCGCGAGGGCAGGCGCTACTTAGCCCCAGGCATCGGCGACGACGCAGCCGGCATCGCGAACCTCATCCTCCTGGCGCATGCGCTCGCGAAGTTCAAGGTACGCACGGCGGGCGACGTCGTCTTTGTCGGCTCGGTCGGCGAGGAAGGCGAAGGGAACCTGCGCGGGATGCGGCATTTGTTCGGAAAGGGGCGCTTCAAGGATGCGTGGTTTGTTTCCGTCGACGGTTCAGGGTTCGCCATAACGCGCACGGCACTTGCCTCCTGGAGTCCGAGAATCGTGGTCAAGGGCCTCGGCGGCCACAGTCACGGGAATTTCGGCCGCCCGAACCCGGTGCATATGCTTGCGCGTTTCATCTCGAAGCTCCAGACAATCGAGGTCAATCCCGAAGACCACAGTGTTTACAACGCCACCATCATCTCCGGCGGCACGGCGGTAAACGTCATCCCTGATGAGGCGCGCCTGGTTGTCAACATCCGTTCGGCAAATCCCAGGGAGCTGTCGGCTATGACGGCAAAGGTCAAACGCTTCCTTGCAGAGGCAAAGGCAGAGGAGCTCGAATGGGCCACGCAGGAGAAGTGGCTTGACGTCAGGCATACCGCTGTTCGCCGTCCCGGAGGCGAGATATCCCGGGAGCATCCGCTCGTCAAGACCGCAGTCGCCTCCCTTGAGGCCGAGGGCCTCAAGCACAGCTGGGCGGTGAGTTCCACCAACGCCAATATGCCGATGTCGCTGGGGATTCCGGCGATAAACATCGGCGCCGGCGGCCAGGAAGGAAATGTCCATTCGACTGACGAATGGTTTGAGAACGCAGGGCGCGGAAAGGCGCTGGCTACCCTTGCGAGGATGGTGTTTGCGCTGGCGGGGTAGGTACTGTGAACGCCGGCAAATTGAGATAAGGAAGGAATTGATGACAAACACGACGGTTATGACGGGCTTCAGTATGGTCACCCTGGTGACGGCAGCGGGGCTTCTCTTCGCGTTTCTCTCGGCAAGCCTTACAGCCGGCACTATCAAGGCGACGCCCGAAAACCTGCAGTCGGCGCTTGATGCCGCCGAGCCTGGCGACACGGTCTTACTCGAGGATGGTCTGTACAGGGGCGGTTTTCACCTGGCCCGTTCGGGAAAGGAGGGCGCGCCGATTACAATAAAGGCCGCCGGCGCATCGTGCGTCGTCGACGGCGGAGACAACGCCCTCCAGCTTGAGGGCGTAAGCTGGGTCACCGTCGACTCCATACGTTTCCAAAACGCTCGCGTAGCCGGTATATACGTCAGGAGCCGCGGTTGGCCCGAAGCACCTCACCAGGGGGGCGGCCCGTCGCATTTGCCTTTTGCCTCCCACGTCACTATCCGCAACTGCGTTTGTACCGACAACGCCAAGTGGGGTATCATAACCTCGCACATCGACCACTTCACCGTCGATGGCTGCGAAACCTGCGGCTCGAAGATACAGCACGGCATCTACGTCGCCAACTCGAGCGACTATGCGGTCCTGCGCAACAACATCGTCCACCACAACGCCGGCAATGGCATCCACATAAACGGCGACCCCGATTGCGGCGGCAACGGCATCATCCGCTGGGCGCTCGTCGAAAACAATCGTATCTTCGAAAACGGAAAGCTCGGCGGCTCTGCGATGAGCATTATGCAGGTGCAGGACTCGCTTTTCCGCAACAACCTTCTCTACAACAATTACGCCCACGGCTTCACGCTCTTTTGGTACACCGGCGACGAGGCGACGCAGTCGTCCAAGCGAAACCAGGTTTACAATAACACCGTCTTTTTTCGTCCGGGCGAGGGGCGCTTCAGCCTGCTGATGCGCCGGAGCTCCACCGACTGCAAGTTGAAAAACAACGTCTTCGTCGGCGGCGCGCGCGGCGCGATGTACGTGGAGCCGAGCTGCCTCGACGGGCTCGACATCGATCACAACGTTATCTTCAACTATCCCGGCCAGCGCCTCTTCGGCGACGCACTCGAAGGGGTCAATTTCGACTCCGAAGACGGCAGCGCCGAAAGGCTCGATGCGTGGCGCGCCCTGGGCTTCGAGCCGGACGCTTCCAGCGGCGTCGAGATATCGATGGCCAAATGGGTCGAAAAGGGCTTTGATTTGCACTCGACCATAGGCGTTGCACCGCAGTTTGCGGACGTGGAAAAGGCCGACTTTCACCTCGCGGCCGGCTCGCCCGGCGTCGATCTGGGCACGGACCTCGGCGAGATTGTTCCAACGGACATTGATGGCACACCAAGGCCCCAGGGGCCCCGGTATGACTGCGGCTGTTACGAGCGCAAAGGCGATTGAAAAGTCGGATTCGAAGGGAAAGGAGAGCCGATGATGCATCTCGAAAGATGTGTGAGTAAAGGGATTATCTTGCCGGCAATGGTTGCAGTCCTTGTATTGCTGGCGCTGCCTGCTTACGGCGAGACGATCCAGGCCGATCCGGACAACTTGGCGTCGATTCTCACGAGAGTCAACCCAGGCGACGCGGTCCTTTTGGCCGACGGCGTCTACAGGGGCGGCTTTCGCTTGGAGCGCTCCGGCACTAAGGAGGCGCCCATCACGATAAAGGCCGTCGGCAAGTCGTGCGTCTTCGACGGGGGCAAGAGGGGCCTTAGAATACACGAGGCGTCCTACGTGCATGTCGAGGGCATCCGCTTCCAGAACGCCGAGCAGTTTGGTTTGAGCTCATTCGGGAATACCGGGGTCGAGGTGCGCCGGTGCGTCTTCGCCAATAACACTATGATAGGGATATTCACCTCGCACGCTGAGAAGTTCGTCGTCGAGGAGTGCGAGCTCTTCGGCGCAACCCACCAGAAGGAAGGCATCGGTATTTATCTTTCCAACTCCGGCGACGACTGCGTTTTACGCAACTGCCATATTCACGACAACAAGTCAAACGGCATCCACATAAACGGTGACCCTACCTGCGGCGGCGACGGCATCATCTCGCGGGTCCTTGTAGAGGGAAACCGAATCTACAACAACGGCGAGAAGGGTGGCTCGGCCATCAATCTTACCCATGTCCAGGATTCCACCTTCCGCAACAACCTTCTCTACAACAATCTCGCCGCAGGCATCGTCCTCTACTACGACGAGGGTGAAGGGCAGTACGCATCGAGAAACAACACCATCGTCAACAACACCGTCTATTTCCGCCCCGGCGAGGGCCGCAAGTCGCTTTCGCTGAGAAAGCAGTCCACCGGCTGCACGATAAAAAACAACATCTTCATCGGCGGCGCGTGGTCGGTCGTCTTCGCCGAGGAAAACTGCTTTGATGGCCTCGTCTGCGACGAGAACGTCATCGCCACCTATCCCGGGGGGATACTCTTCGGCGACTCGACCGAAGGCCTCGAAATCTCCGTCGAAGACTGGCGCAAGAAAGGCTTCGACAGGAATTCCACAATCGGTACAATGCCCAAATTTGCCGACCCCGAAAAGGGCGACTTTCACCTCTTGCCCGGTTCGGTCGGCATCGACATCGGAGCCGGTATTTCCGGCAGTAAAGGAGAAAGTTGAATGAATAGTCGAAAGCGTTTTCTGGCGGCATTGTTGATACCGGCCGTTGTCGTCGTTTTGTCATCGGCCGTCGTCGCGGCCACGCCGCGGACCACGTCGGATACGGTGGTTGCCACGCCGGCCACGCTCGGCGGCATCCTGAAAAGCGTCAACCCCGGCGACACGGTCAACCTCGCCGACGGCACTTACGCCGGGGACCTGCTCCTTACCCGTTCCGGCAAAGAAGGCGCACCCATTACCATAAAGGCCGCCGGCAAGGCCGCAGTCGTCGACGGCGGCGGGACAGGGCTGCGTCTGGAAGGGGCAAACTGGGTGGTCGTTGAGGGAATACGTTTCCAGAACGCCTCGCGGGCCGGGATGAGCGTGAGGATGGGGGACGTCCTGCCCGAAGCCGAGTACGTGACGGTGCGCAACTGCGTTTTCGCCGACAACGGCGTCTGGGGCCTCTTCATCTCCCATATGAACCATATGACGATCGAGGATTGCGAGGCGTATGGCAGCAAGAAAGAACATGGCATCTACCATTCCAACTCCGGCGATGACCCCATAATCCGCAACAACCGCGTTCACGACAACAACGGCAACGGCATCCACATAAACGGCGACCCGAAATGCGGCGGCGACGGCATCGTCTCCCGGGCGCTCGTCGAGGGCAATGTCATCTGGGGCAACGGAAAGGCGGGCGGCTCCGCCATAAACGTTACCCACGTCCAGGACTCCGTCTTCCGCAACAACCTCCTCTACAATAATCTCGCCGGCGGCATCGTCCTTTACTACGACACCGGTGGCGAAAGGTGTGCCTCGAAACGAAACCAGATATACAGCAACACCGTCTACTTCCGCCCCGGGGAAGGCAAGACCGCGCTTATGATCAGAAAGCAGGCCACAGGCTGCACCGTCAAAAACAACCTCTTCATCGGCGGAAGGCGCGGCTCGGCCTACATCCAGCCATCTTGTCTGGAAGGTCTCACTTTGGACAACAACGTCTACGCCAACCACCCCGGCCAGCCGCTTGTCGGCGACGCCTCTGAGGATGATGCGGAAGAGATGGCCGAGTGGGGCAAGGCCGGTTTCAAGGTGGACACTCGAAAGGGCCTCGTCGTCGACCTCGACTCCTGGCGCGCCGCCGGCTTCGACGCCCACTCATCCTTCGGCGTGATGCCGGAATTCGTGGATCCGGAAAAAGGCGACTTCCGCCTCGTCGCCGGGTCGGTCGGCATCGACGCGGGAGCGGACCTCTCCAAACTCGTTCCAACCGATATCGAAGGTATGCCCCGTCCCCAGGGTGCGGCATTCGACTGCGGCTGTTACGAGCTTCCGTAGGGGCGCTGGTTCAATCGCGCCCCTGTAGGGTGGGCCTTGGCCCACGCGGAAAAACCATGTAGCGCAGTTGGGAGTCAGTGAATGTTCAAGGCCGGTTTCGCCGAGGCTGACATAACGCCCGAGGTCCCCTGTGCCATAGGCGGCTACGGCGACTACTTCGCCGAAGAGGTCCTGAGCCCGCTTTTCGCTCGTGCGCTCTTCGTCGAGGGGCACGGTTCGTCGTGGGCGATAGTCTCGTCGGACCTCATCGGCCTCGACCGGTGGGAGATATGCCTGCCGGTCATCGAAAAGCTGCGAGAGAAGGGCTTCGACGGCGGCGTGCTGCTGACGGCCAGCCACACCCATTCCGGCCCGCACACG
>JAGHCE010000030.1 GCA_021160625.1 Planctomycetota bacterium
CCTCAGGTTCGGAAGAAAGCGCGACTTGCCGGACGGACTCTGGCTCAAGTGCCCCGGATGCGGCCAGATGGTCTTCAAGAAACAGGTTGAGGAACGCCTGCAGGTCTGCCCGGAGTGCAACTACCATTTCAGGATTTCCGCGCCGGAGCGCATCCGCATAACACTTGACGAGGGAAGCTTCCACGAGCTCTACGCCGACCTGGAACCCATCGACTACCTGGAGTTCGTGGACAGGAAGCCTTACAGCCAGCGCATCACAGAGCAACAGGCCAAGACCGGCCTCAAGGACGCCTGTATGATCGGCACCGGGGCCATTGAGGGGCACGATATCATATTCGGCGCGACGGACAGCCGTTTCCTGATGGGGTCGATGGGTGCGGTTGTCGGCGAAAAGATACCCCTGGCAGCCGAAGAAGCGGCGAAGCGGCGGGTGCCGCTGGTGCTCGTGTCGGGGTCGGGAGGCGGGGCGCGGATGATGGAGGGGATCATTTCGCTGGCACAGATGGCGAAGACCGCCGCCGCGATAGCGCGCCTGGACAGCGCGGGCATACCGTTTCTTTCGGTGCTGACCAACCCGACGATGGGCGGCGTGGCGGCGTCCTGGGCGGCGCTGGGCGACATTCTCATTGCCGAGCCCCAGGCGCTGATAGGTTTTGCGGGTCCCAGGACCATCAAGCTGACGCTGGGAATCGACCTGCCCGAGGGCTTTCAGTCGTCGGAATTTCTCCTCGAACACGGCTTTGTCGATATGATCGTCAACAGGGTTGATATGAAGAGGGATCTGGGAAAACTGCTCGGCCTGGTTACGGCCGGCCTGCGGGAATGATTTTTCCGGGTATTGCCCCGGTTTTTTGTCTTGCCTGCTGTCCTGAAGTGTGTTAGCATAACTTTGGTTAATCCGGGTAGACTCCGTTTGGCAGGTGCTGCAGTGTTCTCCCGCATTAGGACGTGGTTTGGGTCATCCGGCGACAAACCCTCCTTGGCACGGCTTGCTGATTATCGGCTCTTCGACGTAATCGGCCAGGGCGCGATGTCCGAGGTAAGACGCGCCACACAGAAAAAGACATTTCAGACCGTCGCCGTCAAGATACTCAGCCCCGACTCCCGACGCATCACGGACAAGATCGAAAAGCATTACCGCCGGATTACCGAAGGCGAAATTGGAATGCTCTTTGATCACCCGAATATCATCAAGGTTTACGGTTGGGGCCGCGACGGCAACAGGGGATTCATCATAATGGAGCTCGTCGACGGCGTGCTATTGAGGGACTTGCTTCACGAGGGGCGCCTCAATCCGAAGCAGAACCGGCTTGATATGTTTCTGGACATCGCCTCGGCGCTGGAGCACATCCACTCGAAGGGCATCGTACATCGCGACTTCTGCCCGCGAAACATTTTAGTCAACTCCGAGGGCGTGGCCAAGGTGTTCGACTTCGGTCTTTCCGTGGAGCTTGAAGTCGTCAGGAAAGTTCGCGGGAACCGTACCGGCACGCTTGCCTATATGGCGCCGGAGCTCATCCGCCGCCAGTTCACCGACCAGCGCTGCGACATCTACGCACTGGGCATCACTATGTACGAGATGTTCGCCGGGAGCAGGCCTTTCATCGGAATCGACAACTTCGCCAGGCTTATGCAGGTGATGAACACCAAGGCCGATCCGCCGAGCGTCGTCAACCCGAACATCTCCCCCGAAATGGAGCGCATCATCCTGAAAGCCATCGAGAAAGACCCGAACGACAGATACACCAATGTCCGGGAACTCGTCGCCGACCTCAAGCCGCTTGCTCAAAGCGAGCGGTCGAAGTGGAACGTCTCTCCCCCAACCCCCGACACGACGATCCTGAAGCCTGAAGACCTCTCGGCGTAGCCTGGCCCTTCGGCGCCGGTGCCGAAGTCCCCTTCAGGGTATCTCCTCGAAGCGCCCTCGCTCGACGTTCTTGCGGACACTGTCAGGCTTCCAGATCCGCCCGTTCATCACGATGTAGACCCCCGGCGGCAGCGCCTGCACGGCGGCCACGGCACAGCCGATATTGAAAACGGCGTCGCTCGTCTTGAACCGCGCCGGCTCCAGTGCCCCTGTCATCACCACCACCTTGTCGGCCACATTGCCGTCGAGGTACCGGGCGGTTTCCACCATCGTGTCGGTTCCATGCGTGATGATGATGTGCCGGTTCGCATCCGCCTGCACGCGCTTGAGAACGAGCCGGCGGTCCTCGTCGGTCATATCGAGGCTGTCCTTGGCGAGTATCTCCTCGCACTGGTACTCAAAGCCGACGTTGGCCTCATCGAGTATGTCGCCGGCTGCCGGGCGGCCCACCTGGTAGGTGCTCTTCTTGTCGAAGTACACCTTGTCGATTGTCCCGCCGACGGCGAGTATCTTGATCTTCACTAGGTGGTCTCCTCCTGCCGAGGCACGCTTATGGCGCTTTCGCGGCCAGGGGCAGGGTATTGCGGATTCCAAAAAGGCGGCGCATGTCCTCGGCAACCAGGAAAAGACACGGCACCAGGATGAGCGAAATGCCGGTGGCGAAGAGAATCCCGTACCCGAGTGAGAGCGCCATCGGAATCATAAAACGCGCCTGCATAGACTTTTCGAAAATCATCGGCGCAAGCCCCCCGAACGTCGTCAGCGTCGTCAACATAATGGGCCGGAACCGCAGGATCGTCGCAGCGTGCATCGCCTCGCTCGCAGAGGACCCCTCGCGCCGCCTGCGGTTGGCGAAGTCTATCAGGATGAGCGAATCATTCACCACCACGCCCGAGAGCGCGACAATCCCCATAAAGCTCATTATGCTCAAGGTATAGCCCATAATCAGATGTCCGATTACCGCTCCGACGAAGCCGAACGGGATGCTCACCATCACGATGGCGGGCTGGATGTAGCTTCTGAAGGGAACGGCCAGGAGCCCGTAGATTACGAGCATCGCCAGGAAAAAGCCCGTAAGGACACTCGAAAGGCTCTTTGCTATGTCGGCCTGCCTGCCCTGGAAGGAGTAGGCGAGCCCCGCATATTTCCTCGTCAGGGCCGGCAGCATGCCTGCCTTGAGATCGGCGACAACCTGCCCGGTTTCCCCGGCCGGCTCGACATCGGCGGTTACGGTTACGGTTCTTTTCCCGTTGCGGCGATTTATCACGGTGTATGAACGCCCGCGCACAACGTCAACGACTTCCCTCAGAGGCACCTCGCGGCCGCCGGGAGTGCGGATGAGAAGCTCCTCGACATCGTATTGCGAGAGCCTCTGCGAGACCGGCAGGCGAACCATCACCTTCACCTCGTTTCGCCCCCGCTGCTGGCGCAGCGCCTCGGCGCCGTAGAAGGCGCTTCTGACCTGCCGGGCCACCTCGAAGGCCGAAAGCCCGATGGATTGCCCCTCAGGGCGCATCCTGAAATCGAACTGCTCCTTGCCCGGCAAAAATCCGTCGTCGATGTCCCTGACGTTTGGGAAAGGCCGAAGCGCCTCGGCGAGCTCCCCGCTTGCGCGCTCCAGTACCTTGATGTCCGGGTGGGCCAGTTCCACGGTGAGCGCCGGGCCCGAAGCGGGGCCGCTGAAATCCGACTGAAACGAGAGCGACTCGACGCCAGGAATCATGCCTGCGCGCTTGCGCCAGCGCCTGGCGAACTCGCTCGTGCCGATGGGGCGGACCTCCGGCGGCGTAAGGTACACCGAGACCTTGCAGACGTGCCCGCCGGAAGTGCCGCCGGCGTTGCCGCCGATCTCAGAGAACATTCCTACGACGAGATTGTCGCCTCCGGCCGCCGCAGCAACGTCCCGGGCCGCCTGACGCAGCCGCTCTTCGACGCGCTTGGTGGCCTCTACCGGCGACCCGTACGGCAGCCTCGCAGTGGCGCCCGCCAGATCGGTCTCCACCTTCGGCATCATAACCATCCCCATACGACCGCTCTTGACGTATCCTGCGGTAAGCGCCAGGACGGCCACGCCGACGGCCACGGTGATGTACCTGTAGCCCAGGACCCGCTCCAGAAAGGGTCCGTAAACGTTTCGTATGAGGCGGGAAAAGAAGTCGCTGAAGCGCTGCTGGTAGCCGTGAACCCATCGGCCGATCCAGGTGCGCTTTCGACGTTCATGGCCTAGGTGCGCCGGCAGGATAAAGAGGCACTCTACGAGCGATATCGTGAATACCGTCACGACGACGATCGGGATTGCGTGCGCGATATTGCCCATTCGCCCCGGCATAAAGAGAAGCGGTACAAAGGCGACAATGTTCGTCATCACGCTGAACGTCACGGGCATTGCCACCTCGTATGTGCCGCGCACCGCCGCCGCCGCGAAACTCATTCCCTCCCTGTGGTAACGGTAGATACTTTCGCCGACGACGATGGCGTCGTCCACGACGATCCCCAGCGCAATGATGAAGGCGAACATCGAAATCATATTTATCGAAGTGCCCAGGGCCGGCAGGAACAATATCGCCCCCAGGAACGAGACGGGGATTCCCATCGTGACCCAGAAGGCCAGCCTCATCTCGAGGAAAAGCCCAAGCAGGACGAAAACCAGCACGAGCCCGATGAATCCGTTCCTAAGCAGCAGGTCGAGGCGTTGGCGATATATCTTGGAAAAGTCGTTGAGCGTGGCGATGTCCGTACCCGGCGGCAGGTCGAGCCTAATCTGCTCAAGCCGCCTGTGCACCGCCTCCGCAACGCCGGCGGGCGTCTGTTCCCCGACGCGAAAGACCTCGAGCATCACGGCCGGCTTGCCATCGTACGTTGCGAACCGGTCGATGTCCTCGAAGCCGTCGACGACCTCGCCGATGTCCGACAGCAGGACCTCGGTCCCGTCGTTTGCGGTAAGAATCGGTATTCGTGCGAACTGCCTGCCGAAGTCGCGCCGGTCCCTCATTCTCAGTAGCAGCTCACCGCCCGATGTCTTGACGCCGCCGCCGGGCAGCTCCACCGAGGCCTGCCTTACCTTCCGCGCGATTTCCTCAAGGGTCAGGTTGTAGGCGCGCAATTTCTCTTTGGGCACCTCGATGCTTATCTCGATCGGCCGCACGCCGACAAGATCCACCTGCGTTATTCCCGGGTCCTCAAGCAGCCGGTCGCGCGCCCTGTCGGCGAGCTCCCGCAGGACTTTTTCCTCCTGGTCGCCGTAGATCACCACTGAGATCATATGGCGCCGCCTGACGAGGAGAACCACCTGGGGGCTTTCCGCCTCGTCGGGAAACGAAGTGATCCGGTTGACCTCGCGCTCGACGTCCCGCGCCACCTTTTGGTTGTCTGAGCCTCGGATGATCTCAACCGTCACGACGCCCATACCCTCGTTCGCAGTGGACGTGACTTCTTCCACCCCGTCAAGGCCCCTTACCGCTTCCTCTACGGCCAGGAGTATCCCCTGCTCAACTTCCTCGGGGCTTGCCCCCGGATAGGCGACGCTGACCTTTACGATGTCCAGGTCGAACGCCGGCATAAACTCCTGCTTGATGCGAAAGGCCCACAGGAGCCCGCCCACGAGAAGCACCAGCATCAGCAGGTTGGACGCCACGCGGTTGTGTGCCATCCATGCTATTGCGCTTCGGCCGCCCCGGCTGTCATTCGCATTCGTCATTTCTGCTGTTCCCGGCTCCGGCCTGTGGTGTCGGCCGCCGGCTGCCGACCGGCCGAGGCACCGTCCCGGGCAGCCCCCTTGGCGCGTTCGGCTTCGAGCTCCTCCTCGGTGACAAGCGCCATCCCTTCGACGGGAGCGGCAATTCCGCTCGTCACTATACGGTCGCCCTCCTGGAGACCGCCGCCGACGAAGATTGTCTCCCGGCCGCGCCAAGCGATGTCCACCTTGCGTATTACGAGGGTGCCCTTGTTACTCATCAGCCAGACGAACCGCCCGTCTCTTATGGCTTCACGGCCAACGGCAAAGACTCCCTGCAGCCGGCTCCCCTCGATGTCAACGTGCACGAACGACCCTAAAAGCAGAGCGCCTTCGGGTTTGCCGGTCGAACTAAGGGCCAGCGGGTCGTCAACCTCCACGAGAATCTGCGCCATCCGCCCCTGGGACTCAATGTCTCCCAGAAGCCGGAAAAGGCGCCCCTCACGCTCTGCAACCGTTTCATCGCCGACCACCAGCCTGACAACCGCCGGTGATCCGCCGCCTGCGCCTGCGCGGGGAATGTTGAGCCACTTCAACCTGTCGACGCCGACGGACGCCTTCACCCAGCACCCCCTTGTGCCTGCCAGCGTCGCTATGGGTGTCTGTGGGGCGACCTGTGCGCCGAGATCGGCGGATGTTTCGCGGATTACAGCATCGAAAGGTGCTTTGAGAGTGGTGCGGGCAAGATTCATCCGTGCCTGCTCAAGTGAGGCTTGTGCCGCGTCGAGGGCCGCTTTTGCAGCGGCAAGCTGGGGCTCTCGCAGCGCCAGTTCGGTGTCCGTTTCGCTTGCGTTTCCACCTTTGCTGTGGAGCTCCCACTCGCGTTTGGCGATTTCCCTGCGGCCTTCTTCGAGCTTGTAGTCGCGCCGGGCCCGGGCGAGTTCGCTTTGTCTCTGGTCCACGATGAGCTCATAGTCCCGGGGCTCGATTTGCAGGAGGGTCTCGCCCTCGCGCAAAAGCCCGCCGGGCACGAAATTCTCGCTGACCTCCACCACGCGTCCGCCCACCTCGGCCTGCAGGGCGATCTCACGCGCCGGAATCACCGTCCCCATTACCTGGACGACTACGCGTTTGTCGCCACGGACCGCCGGTTCCACTTCCACAAGCGTGACCTGTGGAGCCGGTGTCCTGCGCTTGGCCTTCGGCCCTGTGCGATAAAGCTTCACGGCCCCCAGCACACCCGCCGCGATCACCACCGCCGGCAGGAGCAAACGTGTCAGGAACCGCACGAACAGGTTGCCGTGCGGTCTGCTCTCGTCCTGGAGGTCGCCGTGACCGGCCTGTCGGTCCTGGTCACTCATTTTTGCTCCTTTTCTTCCGGACCGATGTCGGTATCGCGATGATTCCCGGGCATTTCAAGTTCGTGCATCCAGTATCCGCCGAGAGCCCGGCACAGGTCAACGCGAAATGCAAGGCAGTCCCGCCGGGCGCCAACAAGGTTCCGCTCGACGCCCTGCAGGGCGCCCAGCGCCGTCAGGACCCGCAGGTAGTCGCACTCGCCTTTGCCGTAGCGTGCACGTGCCTCGTTCAAGGCCAGCCGGGCATACTTATACTGCTTTTCGAGAGCCTGGACGTGGAGACGCTGTTTCTCCTCGCTGACCAGGGCGTCCTCAACCTCCCCGACTGCCCGAAGCACGATGCGCCTGTAGTCTGCCAGCCGCTCTTGGGTGACGGCCTGTGTACGTTCGATCTCCCCCCTGCGGCGCCCGCCGTCCAGGATCGGCACCGCGATCTTCGAGGCAAGCATTACGAACCAGTTCTTGAAAATATCCTCCAGCGCATCCGCCGCGAATGCCCCTGATGCCGAAAGCCCTATCGTCGGGAGCCGGTCGGCGTCGGCCGCAGCCACCCGCCGGTTGGCAGCCTCAAGCCTCGAAAGCGCCGAGGCGACGTCGCCTCTTCGCGTCACAAGGTCTGCCGGGACCCCCGTGTCGGGCAGCTCCGGCAGCGCCGGAAGAGTGAGAGTCTTAACGAGCGGCACGTCAAGCGGCGCGCGCCCCATAAGCAGCGCTAGGCCGTGTAGAAGCGTCTCCTCCCTTGCCTCTACCAGCGGCACCATCGCCTCCAGCCCGGCCAGAACCTGCCGCTGCTGGTCCAGGTCAAGCGCCGTCGCCATCGATTTGCTAAAGCGCAGCTTCAGCAGATCGAGGTATGTCCTGTTGCTCTCAATCTGTTCCTCGATGAGTTTTTTCTCCGCGCGCGCCTCGACGATGCCCAGCCAGTGGTAAACGACCGAGGCGGCTACCGTCATCGCGGCCGTCTCGACATCGGCCCGCGATGCCTCGGCGTCCAGCACCGCCGCCTGCTCTGCCGAGCGAAGGCGTCCCCAGAAGTCCACCTCGTATGCGGCCGCAAGCTTCAGCGAGAAATCATCCGTCGTTGTCGTCGACCTGCCGCTTGATGGGGGTTGGCCCGACGCCCTTCTGCGTGTTGTGGAAGCCCCTCCCTCGGCCGAAAGCGACACGCCGCGCGCGGCACCCGCCTTGATGGCTACGGCTCTGGCCTGCTTCAGGCGCGCCCAGGCCGCCGCTATTGTCAGGTTGTCTGAGATGGCCTCTTCCACCAATGCGTCCAGTTCATCGTCGCCGAAGGCCCTCCACCACCTCTCAGGCGGCTCGGCCGACTTGTTACGTGCACTAAACGCCGCTGGCACGAGGCCAGGGGCGCCCGTCAGCGCCGCCGGGTGCCCGACGGTGCAGGAGGCAGCCGCGATCACGACCACCAGCGCCAGGACAACCTTGGCC
>JAGHCE010000093.1 GCA_021160625.1 Planctomycetota bacterium
CCTTTGGGGAGAAAGAAGGCTGCTGTGAAGCCGTCTTCGTGGGGGGTGAGTTCGAGCTCGGTTACGGGGACTCTCATCGGGCGGCGGACGCCCTTGTTTTTGAGGCCGATCCGCATATGGAAGCGACGGGGCGTCAGGTGTGCCTTTCTTAGAGCCGCCCATTCGATCTCGCCGGGGACGCCCTTGGCGTAGGGGACCTTGTAGCCGAACATGGGGCCTGAGGGGCTTATTTCGAGGGTTTCGGCGCGCTTGGACTCGGCCTCGGCGTCCTCGACCAGGAAAACCGCGCGTTTGGAGTGGATGTAGGCGAGGTCTCCGACCATCACGCGGTCGAGCTCGCGGTAGCGCTTTTTGAGTACCTCGTTGAAGAGGTACGCCTGGAGCGCGGAGACGTAGAACTCCAGGTAGCGCTTCGGCACCCGCCGCAGGATGCGCTTGTAGGCGTCCTTCGAGAGTCTTTCGCCCCGGACGTCGGCGCCGGCGTCCCTCAGGGCTATTGCGAGGTTCCTCTCCGGGACGAAGCTCTGCGGGAAGAGCCTCAGGCTCCTGTTGTAGTCGCCTTCCCAGGCATACCTTCGGCCCTCGTAGATTCCCGTGCCCGCCTCGGCCCGGCAGGGTGCGAACATTGCCTGGATAGCCCGGTGATAGCGCTCGCGCAGGAGCGCCCGGCCGACGAGCATATTGCGCCCGTTGGAGCCGAAGCGCTGCGGCCCGTAGAAGTTCGGCACGCCGCGCTTTCCGAGTATGTCCAGGACCTCCCGCGCCCGCGCTGCGGCGTCGGGGGCCGCCTCGCGCACCCTGATGCGGAAGTAGTTGCCCTTGAGATGCCCCGTGCGCAGCTTCGTCGTGTGCCGCCTGGCGTTGAGAACCTCGAACTTCTCAAACTCAAGACCCCTGACGTAATCCGCCTCGACGCGCGGCAGACAGAACGTTTGCCGTGACACGGACTTCACGTCTTTGAGGCCCGCGAAAGAGACGTCGCGGGGCGAAACGCTGCACGCCCCGGCAAGCGCCCTCGCCACTTCGAAGCTGGAGATGCCGCGCTTCTCAACCTTCACAAACAGGTGTTCCCCTTCGCCGGCCGGCTCGTAGAGCGGCCGCTCCTCGACGTAGAAGTCCTCGATTCGGCGTTTCAGAACGCCGCCGGTGCCGGGGATGTCGTCGGTAAGATACGGAATGTCGGATATCGTGCGCACCAGGGGCTCCTTTTGCCGGTGGGGGGCAGGGCCGGTAAAAGAGTACGGGGCGGCCGGGTGGAAGTCAACCGGTCGCCCCGAATGGGCACAACTGCACAGGGTCACACAATTTTCACGTTCGGGTCAGCTGCAGTTGCCGACATCGTCCAGGGATGCCTCGGCGGTCGCCAAACAGGCGGTTTCGCCGTCGGGCCCCGGCGAGAGCACCTGGAAGCCGCCCGCGTAGTCGTTTATGGGAAACAAGTTGATATCGAGCTTCGTATCGGGGGAGACGCCGTAGTCGCGCCTGAGCACTATCACGTACGTTTTGCCCCAGGGGTCCACGAGCGAAAAACTTTCGTCCAGCATCGCCCAGTCTTTGAGCTGTTTTACTATCTCTTCGGTCGTCGTGATGCCGTCGTGATTTAGGTCCTTCGGAAAGCTTCCGGACTTGGCTTCAAATCGGACCAGGGCCGTTTCGAGAACGGCCACCGACGCCTGGGCCGATTTGACGGCGCTCGATGCCCTCGCGTGGAGTCCCACGGCGACGGTCATTCCCGCGATTATCGAGGCGATTCCCATAACCACGCAGAGTTCCGCGAGTGTGAACCCCTCTGAGCTCCGGTTTCTCGACATTATCGGTCCCCCTTCCTTGCCAAGGGGCTTGCTGTCTGGTCGGTTGAAGTCGAGAGCACCCTGTGGCGTGCCCCCCGCTTCTCCCACGGACCGTCAAGCCCGTCGAAATAGGCTGCCGGAGGGTTTTACACCATTCGTGTCCGTAGGTTGCAGGGGGGTGCAAAAGGGGAAGAGGGCCGCCGGTTTTCTGTGCAGGCCTACGAAGAGGCCGCCAGCACCTGCACAATGTCGCAAATATAGAAGTGGATTGACCTTACGGCTGCGACCGCGTCCAGGAATATCCTGCCTGTCTCGACGTCGGCCACCACGCCCTGGGTCACCCTGCGTATGTGCGCCTGCGAGATTTCGCGCCTCAGGGCGTTCACGCGGGCGGCGTTTTCCAGGACCTTCTGCGGGCTGGCGGGAGAGCCTTCGAGGAAATCGAGCACCTCCGAGAGGTCGTCGGCCACCAAGCGGTGGATGCGCTCGAAATGGTGCGCCCCTTCCATCGAAAAGTCGAGCCCCTTGCGGCTCTTCTTTCTCGCCAGCGGCACGAGCTCCGTGGCCAGGACGTCGCCGATGTGTTCGATGTCCTTGACCACGTAGACCAGGCGCGTGCGGACCTTGTTGGCGTCGCTCGAAAGGTCGCTGTCCTCGATGCGGCTGAGAAAGTCCGACAGCACCGCGTCCCAGGTGTCGAGTGCATCCTCGCCGGAGAGCACCTCGTCGGTAATCTTGTGGGCGTCGATGAGGAAGGCCGGGAGGCTTTTCCTGAACATTTCAAGGGCCTTGCGGCCCATAGCCACCACCTGGGCGTGGGCCTTTTCAACCGCGCGCTCCGGGCGCTCGAGGTCGCCCAGCGACATCCCCTCGATAAGGCCGGGTAGCTTGCGCTTTCCTCCCAGCGATACCACGGCCTGCTCCACCAGCGGCAAGAGCAGGAGAAAGAAGGCGCCGTTCATCACGTTGAAGAGCGTGTTTGCATTTGCGACGATGCGCGTCGGCGAGCTTGCCCCCAGCGACATACTCATCCTGGTTACGAGATCCGTGAAGCGGGGCAGCATCGCCATAAAGAACGACGCGCCGACGAGTTTTATCAGCAGGTGGGCAAACCCGATTTGCCTGGCGATGAGCCTCCCGTCACGCAGGCCCGACACCACGCCCGGCGCGGTCGTGCCGATGCTTGCCCCCAGGGCCACCGCGATGGCGCCCTGCGCGGGTGTCCCGAAGGCGAAGGCCAGCGCGATGGTCGTCGCGCTCGACTGAAAGACTCCCGTGAGAACTATGCCGATGAGGAAAAGGTAAAAGGGATTCACCGAGAGGCTTTCAATGACGCCGCGGACTCCTGCGAAGCACTCCAGGTCGAAGATGTTCTGGACGCCGCTTTTCATAAGCCACAGGCCGAAAAACAGTATACCCAGGCCGAACACGGCGTTGCCGATCTGTCGGGACCGCTCGTACCTGGCCAGCGTCCGCACGAGAAACCCCGTGGCGAGGATATAGATCGCCCACTGGCCGAAGTCGAACGCGATTATCTGCACGGTAAGTGACGTCCCAATCGCCGCGCCGAGTATCACGGCCAGCGCTTGTCTCAAAGTCAAGAGCCCCGCACTTCCCATACCCACCAGCACCACCGTCGCCGCACCGCTGGAGGAAAGCAGAAATGACAGTACCGTGCCGACGAAAACCGCCGTGATGCGGTTGCTCGCCAGGAGGCCGAGGCCCACCTTCAGGTGCGCTCCCGACAAATCCAGCAGCGAGCGGTTGACCAGCTGCAGGCCGAAAACGAAAAAGATGAGACCGCCTGCAATCGGACTCAGTTCGAGAAGAATCGACATAACCTGTCACCCCGACGGCCAGTGTGGGCTGGATGTGTCAGTCGCTTTCGGCCGGTGCGTGCGCCGTGATGACGAAATCGAGAATCCTGTCGCGGTTTTCCCCGGTTATCTCCTTGAAGGTCAGCCCCAGCTGGCAGACTTCCGTATTCTGGTCGATCGCCTCCAGCCATGCCACCCTGGCTATCGCCTGCACCGGGGGTCCCTCCGGCAGGTCCACCGTCAGCGCCAGGAGCACCTTTTCCATCAAGAGCTCGGTTATCCAATCGACGCTTGGGACCTGGCCGGTCAGCAGTAATCCACCCCCGCCGATGTTGTTGGTTTGTCCTTCGTAGACGCGTTCTTCCGCGAAGTCCGGGCCCGTGGAGATAAACCTGTACTTGACGCGAAGACTCAGATTAATGCGCACGAACTTGCGATGTTCCTGGCCCGGATTGTCCGCCATCCCACGTTCCTCCTGGACTTCGAGCAGAAAGATTTCCCCCGGCAGCACTGCCTGGCTCTCGGAATTTATCGGCAATCCGGCCTCGCATCGCCAGTATACCGGCCTCACCGTTTGCCGGCGGACACCAGGCGGCGCCGTTTTACACCGCCTGGGCCCCGCTGTATAATCAGCGCGGATTTCCTGCGTGTCTGTTCGAAGGGTCCTGGCCTTTTGGGAGCGCGAAGTGGCAAAGGCGGTTGCACTGCTGTCCGGTGGGCTCGATTCGCAGCTGGCCGCCAAGCTCGTGCTCGTCCAGGGCGTCGAGGTCGAGGGTCTGTATTTCTCGTCGGTCTTCGACAGTTCCACGAAGAACGCGCAGCCGTCGGCGGCCGTCGAAGCCGCTGCCGGTCTCGGTATCCCGCTTGAAACGATCGACATCTCCGCCGGGCAGATTGAGATTCTGAAACACCCCGAACACGGTTTCGGCTCAGGCGCGAATCCCTGCATCGACTGCCACATCCTTATGTTGCGCTTGGGGGCGGCGCGTATGCACGAGACCGGCGCCGACTTCATCGTCACCGGCGAGGTCCTCGGCCAGCGCCCGATGTCACAGAGGCGCTTCGCACTGAACCTTATCGACAAAGAGGTCGAGAAAGCCGCCGGCGCCGACGTGGGCGGCCGCGTCCTGCGTCCGCTGTGCGCAAAGGCTCTTCCCGTTACCGTTCCGGAGGACGAGGGGCTCGTGGACAGGGAGAAGCTCGAAGGAATAACCGGCCGCACCAGGACGCGACAGATCGAACTGGCCAGCGAGCTGTCCATCACGCACTACCCTTCGCCCGCAGGCGGCTGCCTGTTGACCGACCCGTCGTTTGCCATCCGCGTGAAGGACCTCCTGGCTCACGGCGAGCTCGACCTCAACTCCGCCCGTCTCCTGAGGGTCGGCCGCCATTACCGTCCGGCCCCCCGCACCAGGGTCATCGTCGGCCGCAGCCAGGGCGAAAACGATATCATTGAAGGTCTCTGTCTCGACGGCGACCTCGTGATGACGCTGGCCGACCTGCCGGGGCCCACGACGCTCGTGCGCGGCGGGGTCAGCGAGGAGATGACGGCCACGGCCGCGGCGCTTACCGCCCGCGCGTCGAAGGCAAGGACGCTGGCCCTTGTGCGCGTCCAGGTCAGGAAGGCCCACCACGACGGCGATGCCTGCATAATCGGAGTAGCACCTGCCGGTAACGACCTGGCGGAGAAACTCTCCCTCAACCCGCAGAAAGGCTCCGGCGAATGACCGTTGAAGAGAAGTACGAGCATTTGAAGGCCGTCCTGGCCGCCACGGGCGGTGTCCTGGTGGCCTTTTCCGGCGGAGTCGATTCGACGCTCCTGGCCAAGGTTGCCTTCGACGTCCTCGGCGAGAGGGCCCTGGCGGTCACCATCCGCTCGTCCATCACTCCCGCGTTCGAGCTTGATGAAGCCGGAGAGATCGCTCGTCGCATCGGTATCCGCCACAGGTTCGTTGACGCACGGGTGCTTGAGGTCGAAGGCTTTGCCGAGAATACCCCTGATCGCTGCTACATCTGCAAACGGGCCCTGCTGTCGATACTCGTCGATATCGCCGATGAGGAAGGCCTGCCCTGCGTCATCGAGGGCTCAAACGCCTCCGATGTCTCGGACTACCGCCCCGGTATGAGAGCCGTACGGGAACTGGGCGTTTCAAGTCCGCTTGCCGAGGCGGATCTTGCCAAGGGCGAAATCCGCGATCTTTCCCGCCGCCTGGGGCTTTCGACCTTCGACAAGCCTTCCAATGCCTGCCTTGCCTCCCGGATTCCCTACACAGACAGGATCACAGATGGGAAACTACGCACCATCGAGAACGCCGAGGATTTCCTGCGGCAAAGGGGATACCGCACGCTTCGTGTTCGCCACCACGGACGGATTGCCCGCATCGAGCTTTCACCAGAGGAAACCGGGCGCTTCCTGGCCGAGGAGGACCTTCCGGAGATTGCCCGCCATATGAAGAGTTTCGGCTTCACGTATGTCACGCTCGACCTCGAAGGCTACCGCACCGGCAGTCTGAACGAGCCTTTGTAGCCACACCTCTGCGATACTGGTAGGACAGGCATTCCTGCCTGTCAACTGCGTTCTTCCCTGTCAACGCATTCCTGCCCGCCAACACATTCTCGCCTGCCAACTTGCAAGCCTCCGGGCCCTCTGGTATCATCTTTCTCCTGTTTGTGAGGCATTTGCAGGCAGATAAGGGGCAAGCGATGACACTTGAGGTCTACAACACCCTCGGCCGGAGGCGCGAGGAGTTCAAACCGCTCGAAGAGGGCTTTGTGCGGATGTACGTATGCGGCCCGACCGTCTACGGCCACGCCCACATCGGCCACGCCAAGTCCTACGTCTCGTTCGACGCGGTCGTGCGCTACCTTCGCTACCTCGGCTACCGGGTCAAGTACGTCCAGAACATAACCGACGTTGGGCACCTCACCGACAACGCCGACGCCGGCGAGGACAAGATAGAAAAGCGCGCCGCCGCCGAGCACGTCGACCCGATGGAGCTGGCGGAGTTTTACACCCATTCGTACTTTGAGGATATGGACCGGCTCAACTGCCTGCGGCCCAGCATCTCCCCGCGCGCCACCGGTCACATCCCGGAGCAGATAGAGCTCGTCGGGACCCTTCTCGAAAAGGGCTGCGCCTACGAGGTAAACGGTTCGGTCTACTTCGACGTGGCCCATTTCAAGGGCTACGGCAAGCTCTCCGGAAAGAAAATCGAGGACCTTGCGGCCGGCGCGCGCGTCGAGGTCCACCCCGACAAGAAAAACCCGGCGGACTTCGCGCTGTGGAAAAAGGCCGAAAAGGGCCACATCCTGCGCTGGAGGTCGCCGTGGGGCTGGGGGTACCCCGGCTGGCACCTCGAATGCTCCGTGATGGCTATGCGCTACCTGGGCGAGACAATCGACATCCATGGCGGCGGCCTGGAAAATGCCTTTCCTCATCACGAGTGCGAGATAGCCCAGAGCGAGGCGGCCACCGGCAAGCCGTTCGTCAAGTACTGGCTCCACAACAATATGGTCACCGTCGACGGCGTCAAGATGGGCAAGTCCCTCGGCAACTTCATCACCTTGAAAGACGCCTTCAAGAAACACCATCCGCTCGCTATACGCTACTTCGTCCTGACCAGCCACTACCGCAGCCCGCTCGACTTTTCCGAGTCCGCCATCGAGGCCGCCGAGAAGGGCCTCAGGCGCATCCATAATGCCGTCGGCGCCGTAAGAAGCACCCTCGCCGCGACGGCAAGAGAAGGCACCTCGCCGGATACTGATGTAGCGGCTGCCGCCCCCGGCACAGCAGACGACACGGCCCAGAAAGCCCTAATCGAGGAAATAGACGGCTTTTGCGGCCGGTTCGAGGAGGCGATGGACGAGGATTTCAACACGCCGCAGGCCATCGGCGTCCTGTCGGATATGGTCAGGTGGACGAATTCCATCCTGGCCGAGGGTTCTGTCGGCCGGGCCGTGTTGGAGAAAGTAAACGACGCCTTCAACCGCCTCGGCGGCGACGTGTTGGGGATCGTGACGAAAGAGCTCCTCGGCGAGGAGTCGGCAGGGGGGCTCGAGGCGGACTTAGTGGCACTCCTTATCGAGACGAGGACTCAGCTGCGAGCAGCCAAGAACTTCCAAGCCGCCGACGACATCCGCGCAAGGCTCTGGGAAATCGGCGTCGAGCTAAAGGATTCACCCGAAGGCACCACCTGGAAACGGACATAATACCATTGCGGGAGGCCCTATGCTCTCTGCCGAGGACATTCTCGAAAACCTTTCCTATGTAGTTGACCAGGGCTGGGTCATTTCCCCGACCCTGCGCCTGGGGTTTCTGGTGCTGGTAGCGTTCTGCGTGGCGAGGCGGCGAATCCTTTCCGGCTACGTTGCCATATATGTTGCGATAACCTTCGTTTCCGTGTCGGTGCTGTCCATCGGCTTCCAGTACCACACGAGTACGGTCATTTTCATCTTTATCTTTCCCCTTGGAGTCCTCTGGGGCCGCGAGGCGCTTATCCTCCCGAAAAACGCCGCAATATCTGCCGCGCGGCTTGTTCCCGCTGCGTTTTTGGCCGTCGGGGCCCTCTTTTACCCCCATTTCGTCAAAGGGGTAACGGGTGTGGTTCTCCATTCGCCTCTGGGCGTCGTGCCCTGCGCCACGCTCATACTCGCCCTGGCAGTCATAACGGCAACAGGCAGGACGTACGGCCCATACACCGTGATACCGACAATGGTGATAGGGGCACTGTTCGGCGTTGTAGGCATTTTTTACCTGGGCATAAAGGCGGATTGGATCCTGGTCGCCGCAGCGCTCGTGAGCCTGATCGCCTATTACCTCTCGAAGCCGCCCAAAGAGAGCCGGCGGCGGCGGATGAAGCGCAGGAAATGAACCTTTTGAACAGGGGGGGTTTCGCAGGCACAGGCGCTTTGTCGGGCGCGAACGACCGCTTTTGCTTTGAAAAACGGCCTTGTCCGGTTAACC
>JAGHCE010000155.1 GCA_021160625.1 Planctomycetota bacterium
CTGTAATAGACCGTGTTCTTGAGTGCCTTCCAAAACACCGGCTGGCCTGCGGCCTCGATGAAATTGTCCAGCCCGATGAATGTGCTGTTGCCCATAATCTTGTAGTCGTAAAACGACATTCCCGACCCGGCGGCAAGCGGTGTGTAGCTCCACAGGAGGATCGTCCCCAGGGCCGGCAAGAGGAACAGCCACGCATAGACGTGTTTCCACCTCGAGGACTTCAGCGTTACTGAAAGTCCGCTTTTCGATGCCGCAATCCTTGCCTGGAGCGACTTGACAATCATATATATCGCGAACGAGAGCCCCGCGGCCACGATGACCGCAAGCACCAGGAAAACACGCCTCTTGAAACGCATTTCCTCTTCGGGGTAAAGCTTGAAAAAAAACGTGTTTATCCGTTTGACGACTGTTTTGAGTTCCTCCGCCGGGTCGGCGTCGGGAGTTCTCAGGACCTTGCTGAGCGGCTCGTTCATATCGACGCTCATCGAGGCGTAACCGGGGCAATAGGGTTCCGGGCGGCCGTATTTCAGTGCGTCGTCAAAGGCGGCCAGAAGCTGCGGGTCGATCTCGGCAAAGTACTCATCATAGCCGAATTCCTTGAGCCAGTACGGATTGCGGATGAACCGCGCATACCCGCTCTCCACGTAGGTCTGAGTCTCGATCTTCCTGGACTCCTTGCCCGTCATAAACTTGATGTATTCCCAGGCGGCGTCCATCTTGCGCTTGTCGTTCTTTATCGAGCCGCTCATTACCCAGCAGTCGCCGTCCACTATCGAGGCGCGGATGCCCGTCGGACCTGCCGGAAGCGGCGCCACTCCTATGGCTTCCAAGCGTACGATGTTCTGCTCCAGCACGTCCTGGAGCACCCGCAACGGCATCAGCGCCATCGCCACCTCGCCCCTGCTGAACGCGCTTTGGTAGTTGACGCCGGCGGAGCTGCCGAAGCCGGTCCTGATGACACCGGTATATTCCTTGCCGTTGCGCTCCCATTTCGTCCAGCGCATCTTCCTGTAGAACTCGAGGGCCTGAACGCCGGCGGGAGAATCAAACACCGCTTTCCACTTATGCTCAGCCTTGCGCATATCAAATTCGTCCGGCGTGCCCTTCTTGGCGATCCAGTCCTCGGGAGGGGCATCCGGTTCGGGAAGGGGTATGAGCTCGCCCGTGTGGGGATCCTGGGCGAATTCCTTCACGATGTCGCCGCCGGCCTGCCATACGAAGTTGGAAAACTTCCAGGAACCGCTCACCGCCAGAAACATCCCCATCCGGCCGAATTGCGAGCGCTTGTCGATCGCGGTCGGCACGATCCTGTCCGGGTCGCTCAACAGCTTGGCGTACTCGAAGAGCTCGTCCCAGTTCTTCGGCGGATGGTTCGGGTCAAGCCCGACTTCCTCGAAGAGGTCTTTCCTGTACACGAGGTAAAGCGTCGGCCAGGTGTATATCGCGCCGTAACGCCTGCCGTCGTTGCCGGTGACCACCGGCCAGAGCTGCTTGGGCACCTCGTCGTACATCTTCCAAGTGTCGAGGTAGTCGTCCATCGGCGCGAGGAAGCCCTGCTCGATTTCGGAGTGCATCTGCTGGTAGTAGAGGCTGGTGACTTCCGGCTCGATGCCGCCGGCGATGGCCAGAAGCCGGGACTGGTTGCCCATGCCCTCCATCGCCAGGAGGTTTACGGCATCTACCTTGATGCGCGGATGGGTCCTGACGAACGCCTCGAAAACGTTCCGGCGCGCGCGCTGGTAGACGGCGGTTACATTCGGGTCTCTTACGGTAATGCGCAGGGTGACGGTGCCGTCGTCCTTGCCCTCGACGGCTTCATCAGCGCCTCGCGCCGCCTGCAGCAGGACCGCAGAACATACGAGAAAACCGACGACAAGGACAATCTTCAACGACCGCAAGGAAACCTCCTGACGAGAAACCCCACCCAATCGCCAGATACCATTACGAAGGAGTGTAAATGATGTGGCCTGCGTGGTCAAGAAGGTTTTTCGCCGCCCCCCGAGGACGAGGCTGCCTCCCTACTGGTGGACAAGTCCGCCACACCGCCGGCGGATAAATTTACCCGCCTTTGGTGGGCCACCAGTGCTACATAGCCTCCGTAGGGGCGCAAGTTCACTTGCGCCCGCAGGTGAAGGGTATTGACACATTGGGCGCGATAAATCGCGCCCCTACACGGCTACCAGTGCCACAGTCAAGCCGTAGCGGCGAGGGGAGCCTGGCCCGCGGAAGGTCAGTTGATCGCCGCGCGCAACGCGCGCGGCCTCCATAGCAAAAAGGGGGCGAAGCCCCCCCCGGCGGCGCGGATTTGCATTGCCAGGCGCGGCATGCAACGTAGAATGTGTTTCGACGGAGCTAAGGCGCGGCTGCCTGCGGGCGGGCGGCTCCGCTGCAACGTGTTGCCCAGGGAGGTTTGCCGATGGCTGTTGATCGAAGAGACTTCCTCAGGATCGCAGGTCTGGCCGGTGCGGGCACAGCGCTCGTGGGCCCGGGCCCCAAGGCCTGGTCACAGGCGCCGGCCCTTGGCGGCAAGTTCCCCGAAAAAGTCATCATCCTCGGCTTCGACGGCGCAAACCCCGCCTTCGTCGAGAAGTGGATGGACGACGGAAGGCTCCCAAACTTAGCGAAGCTACGCGCAAAGGGCACATACGCCAGGATATCCACGGCCAACCCGCCGCAGACGCCCGTTTCCTGGGCCTCGTTCGCCACCGGCTTCAACCCCGGAAAGACCGGGCTCTTCGATTTCCTGCGCCGCGACCCTGAAACCTACCTGCCGACCTTGGCC
>JAGHCE010000067.1 GCA_021160625.1 Planctomycetota bacterium
AAAATCTCTCGAACTCTTAGGCTGACCACATCCGCCTGTCCGTGGAGGGCTTCGCCGCTTTCTGCAATGTGGCACTGGCGGCTTGCCCACCAGTGGGGGTCTTCGACCCCTTCCTGCTATGGGGGAGGGCTTCGCCCCCTCTTTGCTATGGGGGCCACGGGCGTTGCCCGAGGCAATCAACTGACCTTCCGCGGGCGAGGCGTGCCTCGCCCCTACGTCGTGGTTCTTTGTGTTTCTGTGGCTTGTGGTGAAAGATTTTCGCGCGCTGCGTTGGCTACCCGGCGGGCTTGCCGATAATCTTTGAGACGCGCCGGAAGCCCTCGTCCCGCAGGATCTGGGTCTTCGCTTCGAGGACCAGGCGCAGCAGCGGCTCGGTGTTCGACTTGCGCACGTTGAACCACCAGTCGTCGTACTCGACCGAGATGCCGTCAAGGTATGATATTTTCGCATCGCCGAACGCTCCGGCCATCTCGCGGATCTTGGCGTCCTTGTCCTCGACCTCGAAGTTGACCTCGCCGGTGTTGAAGTAGCGCCTGAGCGGCTTGACGATTTCGCTCAGGGGAATGCCGGCGGCCGAGATGACGTTGAGGAGTTTGACGAAACCGATCGCGGCGGAGTCGGCGTAGAAGTTGTCGCGGAAATAGTAGTGCCCGGAGAGCTCCCCGGCGCAGAGGCCGTTTTTCTCTCGCAGCGTCGCCTTCATAAACGCGTGGCCGACTCGCTCGGCAAGCCCTCTGCCGCCGGCGGCCTCTATCTCTTCAGGGACCACGCGGCTGGAGCGCAGGTCGTAGAGCACTAAGCCGCCGGGTTCGTCTTTTAGCATATCCCTCGCTATGATCGCCGTGACGAGGTCGCACGGGATGATTTCGCCCTTCTCGTCCACGAAAGCGCACCTGTCGGCGTCCCCGTCGAAGGCCACTCCCAGGTCGGCGCCGCTGCGTCTGACCGCCTCTTGGAGGTCTCTCATATTCTCGGCCTTGAGCGGATTGGCCTCGTGGTTAGGAAAGGCCCCGTCCAAGTCGAAGTAAAGCCTTTCGGTCTCTATGGGAAGCTCGTCGAGCACCGCCGGCAGCGTCAGCCCCGCCATACCGTTTCCGGCGTCTATCGCAACCTTGAGCGGCTTGATGCCGGATGCGAACTTGAGGACATGCTTTTTCAAGTCCTCGATGACCGACATCCTTGTGACCTTGCCCTTGACGCTTGCCGTCTTGTACTCGCCGCCGGTGACCATTTTCTCGATCTCGGCAAGCCCCGTTTCCGAGCCCACAGGTATGGCGTTTTCGCGCGAGACCTTGAGGCCGTTGTACTGCTTGGGGTTGTGGCTTGCGGTTATCTCGACGCCGCCGGGAAAGCCGTAGCTGGCTATTGCAAAGTAGTTGCCCGGCGTCGACAACAGCCCCGCGTCGACGCAGTCTACGCCGGCGTCAGTAGCCCCGTCTATGAATGCCTTCGAGAGGCTCTCCCCGGACTTTCTCATATCGCGCGACACGAGGAGCCTCTCGCCGTCGATAAACTGCGCCACGGCGTTGCCGATTTTCTTCATCAGCGCTTCGTCGAGCTCGTCCGGGTAGATGCCCCTGATGTCGTATGCCTTGAATATGATCATTGTGGCCCCCCACCGCTATGCTCAAAAGCCATACCGATAATGCCCCCGCCGCCGGCAAGCAGCATCTCAAAGGCCTCAGGCGCCTCGCCAAACGGCAGCCTGTGCGTGATGAGCGGCTTCATATTGAGCCCGCCGGTCGCCATTTGCCTCAAGACCTCTTTCAAGTTCCTGTTGACCGTCCAGCGAACGTACGCGATCGGGTAGTCGACCGCGTCGTTCTCGTACGACTCGTCGTACCGGCCGGGGCCCGCCGCCTTCACCGCGTACGCCTCAAGCTCCTTGGCGTGCCACGCTCCACCCCCGGACCCCGTGGGGGAGCCGCCGTTGACGAACGATATCCTGCCCTTCTCGCGCAGGAGTTCCATCGCCAGGTCAGCCGGTTCCCCGGACTTTCCGGCCGCGATTACCGCTATATCGGCCCCGGCCCCCTCGGTGTAAAGCCCGACCGCCTCGGTAATCGCATCGTCGCCGGGGGCAAAAGCAAAGTCCGCCCCTACCGAAAGCGCGACCAGGCGGCGCTCTTCGACGGGCTCGATGCCGACCACCACGAGCCCCATCGCCTTGGCAAGCTGCACCGCAACGAGGCCCAAAAGCCCTAACCCGATTATAACACACGTTTCGCCCATCTGTGGCCGGACGAGCCTCAATCCGTTGAGAGGAAACGTGGCAATAGCCGCAAAGGCCGCCTCATCGGGCGCCACGCCGTCGGGCACCTTGGCGAAGTTGAGCCTGCGTGGAGCACTCGCCCCGGCGTGTCCGGCAAAGGCTGCGTCGGAACCGTACACCGCGACCAGGTCACCGATACTAACCCCCTCGACCGCCTGCCCCGTATCGCGCACAAAGCCGCAATTGGCATACCCGATCCGGCGGTCGTCCGTGCGCATACCGGGGTTTTCGCGTATCCGGCCTATGATGGCTTTTTCCGTCCCCGCACTTACGGCGCTCCAGGCGGTCTCCACGAGCACGGCGTTAGGGTCGTCGAGGACGGGCGCGTCCCTGTCCTCAAAAAAGAGACTTCCCTTCGGGCTTACCAGGAGCTGCTTCATCTGTTTCCTTTCCTTCCTCGGCAGGGCCGGAGCCCTCGGCAAAAATGTCCCCCTTGTAGAGGTAACCTTCAAACATCTTCTGGTAAGGCGTCCAGTTGTTCTTCATCCCGGGCTCCTCGGACACGGTCCTGAAGAACGCCTCCAGCTTCGCGTCGATGTTGTCAAGATAGTGCAGCACAATCGCCTCCGCCGTCATCGGTCGGCGCACGGCTCCGAACTCGGGCATGCCATGATGGCTGAGGATATAGTGCTTCAACACGTCGACGAGCGCCTTTGGGAACCCTTCCACATCCGCGACCTTCTCCTCCAGGAGCGAAACCCCGATGGCGATGTGCCCGACGAGCCTGCCGGCGTCGCTGTAGTTGATCTCAGTCTGGTAGCAGAACTCGTCCACCTTGCCGATGTCATGTATCAGCACGCCGACCAGTAGCAAATCGCGATCGAGTTGCTGGTAATGCTCGCAAAGTTTGAGGGCCGCCTCGGCCATCGAAGTGGTATGCTCGAGGAGCCCGCCGATGTATGCGTGATGCATCTGCGAGGCGGCAGGGGCGCGCTTGAACTTCGAGCAGAGGTCCTCGTCTGCGAATATCGCCTCGACGAGCGCCCCCAGGTGCGGATTGCGGATCTCGTCCATAATTTCCCTGAGGCGGGCCATACAGGCGTCAATGTCCTTGTCGGTGTGCGGGAGAAATGCGGAGGCCTCCTCCTTCTCCAGCAGTTTTTCCTCCAGCGAGTCGACATTGAGCTGGAGGGCGTCCTGGTAGGTCCGTACCGTTCCCTTGACGAGAACGTGCTTGGCCTTACGAAGGGCGTCTGTGGCCTGCTGAGGGATGTCCCAGTATATCCCGGCAACCGTGCCGCCGGCATCACCCAGCCGCAGCCTGGCAAACGGACGGCCGTTTTTCGTGGTGCTGAGGCGGTATTCCCTCAGCAGGAAAACATCCTCGACGTTGTCACCCTCTCGCAGCTGGCTCACCGGTATCTTCGCCATCAATTTTCACCTTCCATATGTTCCAACGGGCAAACGAAGATTCTATTGCCGCCTCCACCCAAGTCAAGCCGCACAGCGGGAGGGGGGACTTCGTTCACTCTTTGCTATGGGGGCCACGGACGTTGTCCGTGGCAATCAGATGACCTTTCGCAGGCGAAGCGTGCCCTCCACGGCGGGTAAACCTCGCCCTTGCATCTATTATGCGCGCATCGGCCAACAAGTAGGATGGACATTTTTGTCCGTCGGCATTTATTCCGCGCGCGGCAAGCCGCGCCCTATGTTTGTGGTGAAAGTGATGCGCACGCGGCAAGCCGCACCCTACGTTTGTGGTAAGAGTGATTGTGGCGGCATATGATACCGTGCGCGTTCTATGTGTCGATACGGAAGCCGAGGGCTCGGAGTTTCCCGACGAGGGCGTCGCCGGCGTGCTTGAGTGTGATGCACGTATTGTGGAACTCACGGCGGACCGGGTAGGTCTTTCGGAGCTTGTCGAAGAAGGCGGGGCGCTTGGCCTCTGGGAGCGTCAGGATGTCGCGCATCCGGGCGTCGTCACCCTCGATGTCGCAGACGTCCAGAACCACTTCCCTAAATACGTCCTCGTTCTGGCGGCCGTCCGCGTCGATCTCCAGATTGGGGCAGCGGGGGGTGGGAAGGACGTCCGCCATTTCCCACAGGGGCGCCTTTCCCAGGAAGGAGCAGGCCGCGGTGTATATCATCTCGGTACCTCGGACCTTGCCGTCGAGGCCATAGCCGGCGATGTGGGGGGTAGCGATGGCGGCGCGCTCGATGAGGCCGGTATTGGGATTGGGCTCGTTTTCCCAGACGTCGAGGACGACCTCGCTGAGCTGGTCGGAGTCGAGGGCGCGCTTGAGGGCGCGGGTCTCGGCTATCTGGCCCCTGGCGGTGTTTACCAGCACCGAGCCCGGCTTCATCGTCGCTACGAATTCCTCGTTGACAATCTGATAGGTCGGATCGGGCCCGCCGTATGCAAGCGGCGTATGGATGGTGAGAAAGTCCGCTTCGAAGAGCCGTGTCAGCGGCAGGTATTTCTCGTCGTGTGTCTTGCGGGCCAGCGGCGGGTCGTTAAGGAGCACCTTCATTCCGAGCGCCTCGGCCCTTGTCGCCACGCGGCTGCCGACGTTGCCGACGCCGACGACTCCGATGGATTTGTCCTGGAGCCTGTAGCCGCCGCGCTTGGCCAGGACCAAAAGCGCCGCCGTGACGTACTCGGCCACAGACGTCGCGTTCGAGCCGGGCGCCGAGGCGAAGCCGATGCCGCGCTTGTCGAGGTAGTCGGTGTCGATATGATCCGTGCCGATGGTCGCCGTCGCGACGAAGCGGACATGCGAGCCTTCGAGCAGGTCGCGGTCCACCTTCGTGACCGAGCGCACCAGGAGTATGTCGGCGTCGGCCAGGAGCTTCGCCGTCATAGCGCGCCCCCGAACCAGCGTCACCCCGCCGAGCGTCCCAAAGGCCTCGGCTGCAAAGGGGATGTTCTCATCGGCAACGACTTTCATAGCAATCTCCGTCGAGGGGGCTTTTCAACGCCCCATAATACCATCAATCTTCATCCTGACAAGCCTGTTATTCCCATCCTGCTTTCCCGGAGGCGTTTTGCAGGTGTCGGCCGGGGCTTGCGTTTTTGCTTGCGAACATACGTCGGGAACATATCATTGTGGGTCATTTGACTGATAAATGGTTTCGAACATTTCTATGAGGGGTGGAAAAATGGCCAAGCAGCAATTCGGCGTTCTGGGACTGGCGGTAATGGGGCAGAACCTTGCCCTCAACGTGGTCGAGAAGGGTTTCTCGGTGGCGGTGTTCAACCGGACCGCCTCACGCACGGAGACCTTTATGGCCGGATCCGCCAAGGGAAAGAACCTCGTTGCGACCTACAGCCACCAGGAATTCGCCGCCGCCCTCGAATGCCCGCGCAAAATACTGTTGATGGTCAAGTCCGGCTCGCCCGTCGACGAGCAGATAGCCCTTCTCAAACCGCATCTTGAGAAAGGTGACGTCATAATCGACGGCGGCAATTCGCTCTTCAAGGATACCGAGCGCCGCAGCGAGGCGCTCGCCAGGGACGGTATCCTCTACATCGGCACGGGCATCTCCGGCGGCGAGGAAGGCGCACTTCTGGGCCCCTGCATAATGCCCGGCGGCCAGAAAAAGGCCTACCAGGTCGTTGAGTCGATACTGACGACGGTAGCCGCACAGGTTGATGACGGCGCCTGCTGCACCTACATCGGCCCCGGGGGCGCGGGCCACTACGTCAAGATGGTCCACAACGGCATCGAGTACGGCATTATGGAGATACTCGCCGAGGTCTACGACTCGCCAAGCGAGTACTCTCGCTGACCCCCGATGAGATGCATAGTATGTTCGCCGAGTGGAACGACGCGGAACTGGGCGGCTATCTCCTGGAGATTACCCGCGACATAATGGCCAAAAAGGACGACCTCGACACGGGAGAGGCGCTCGTGGAGTTGGTGCTCGACACGGCCAAGCAGAAGGGCACCGGCAAGTGGACTTCCCAGGAGGCCTTCGACATCGGCGTGCCCGTTGGGACGATAACCGCCGCCGTCGAGGCGCGCGTCATCTCCGGCTACAGGGACGAGCGCATCGAGGCCGAAAAGGCCATCAAGGTCCGCCCGAGGGTTTTCAGGGGCGACAGGGCCAAGGCCGTCAACTGGCTGCGCTCTGCGGCCTATGCCTCGATTATCACGTCGTACGCCCAGGGGATGGCGATGCTGTCAAGGGCCAGCGACGAGTACGATTACAATCTGAACCTCTCCGAGGTGGCGCGCATCTGGAAGGGCGGCTGCATTATCCGTTCGAAGCTCCTCGACCCGATAAAGCTCGCTTACAAGCGAAAGCGCAGGCTCGCCAACATCCTCGTGGCGCCGTTTTTCAGGCGCGCGGTCAAGAAGGCCTCTAAGGACTGGCGGCGTGCGGCTCGGCTGGCCGTCGAGCACGGCATACCGGCGCCGGCCATCCAGGCCTCCCTGGCCTACTTCGACGCGTACCGCACGGCAAGGCTCCCCGCGAACCTCACGCAGGCGCAGCGGGATTGCTTCGGCGCGCATACCTACCAGCGCACCGACCGCGAGGGCACCTTCCACTCCAAGTGGCAGGAGTAGCCGGAGGGGGTCTTCGACCCCATCCTGCTATGGGGGGGGCCACGGGCGTTGCCCGAGGCAATCCACTGACCTTCCGGAGGGCTTCGCCCCCTCTTTGCTATGGGGGCCACGGGCGTTGCCCGAGGCAATCCACTGACCTTCCGCGGGCGAGGCGTGCCTCGCCCCTACAGGTGGTGCGTGTGCCACGGCGGGTCTTGCCCCGCCGTGCGGAGGGCTTTGACCCCTTCCTGCTATGTGGCACTGGTGGCTGCGTAGGGTGGACATTCTTGTCCGCCATCGTTTATTCCGCGTGGGTTAAAGCCCACCCTCAACGCCGTAGTCGCCAGAGGAACCAAATGGACCCCTAAAAACGCTTGACTAACAAAACAGTCGCTACATTGGCCACGGACGTTGTCTGCGGCGGTCAACTGACCTTCCGGAGGGCGAAGCTCCCCTTGCCCTTACAGATGGCGATGTGGCACTGGTGGCCCTTTGTAGGGGCGCAATTTATTGCGCCCACAGGTGAAGGGTACGGATGCATTGGGCGCGATGAATCGCGCCCCTACCGGTGATATGTATGCCACGGCGGGTACGCCACACCGTCGGCGCCGACGTGGGAATTTCGACTATCCTGGAACAGATATGAATTGTGGGGTGTTTATAGCGTCAAAGGGGGGATGGCTTTCGAACTGCCAAGGGGGCTTCGTTGCGCCCTTGCAGGCAGGCAGAGGCAATGTTTGCGTCCACGGGGGACGTTCACACCGCGTTACTGCGGAGATCACGATGACGAGCACCAGGGTAATGGCTGTGGAGTGGGGTAAGAGCTCCGGTCGGGAGACTTCCCGGATCATAGACCGTATACTCTCGGGTTGCCGCTTGGCCGGTGCCGAGACATTGCGCATATCGCCGGCCGAGGGCTCCGGGGAAATTGTGAGCCGGAGTCCTGTTAAGGAGGGTTCCCGCGTGGGCGGCGAGGTTGCCGGCGTGGTCGACAACGTGCAGGATGCCGATCATATCATTATCGGTCTTGAAGAGGGCATTGCTCCGGGAGGCGCTGCTTTCGAGGAGTTTCGCCGGGCCGTCTACTCGAAGGCTCGATGGATGTCGCTGGCCGATGTCATTGGCAAGGAAGGCGCCCAGGTCCGCATAGCGCCGCCCGGCAGGCCGGAGGATTTCCGTTTCCCGGTCGCAAGACTGCCGTCCTCGCCCGACCACAGGGGGCTCGTGGTGCTGTGCCCCGGGGCCGACGTGCCGGACCACGATGACCCGTTCTCGGAGAAATCCTTCTTCCTCGCGGAAGAAATGCTGCGGATCCTCGGATTTCTGCCTTCCGGTCGGATACTGGCGACCGGCCTTTACTATCCTCCCCTCGACGAGAACCCTCTCCTCAAGGAGCAGGCTTTCGACCTGGGCTCTCGTCTGGTTACCGGCAGCGCTGCCATCCGCGACTAAAAGGCCTGAGAGAGCCTTTCTCTGCAACTTTACGCCGATTGGAGTGTACAACCCCACAGAGGGTGTTCCGGCAGCCGGGGCACCGGGGTGCATAACTTTCGCAAGCCCGCGTGACGGGAATGCGAAGGCCGCGCACCGCCCAGCGGCAGATGCCTGCCGAGCCCGGCTGTCTGCTTGCGAACGGGGGAGAAAGGCAACCTGGGGATGCGGGCGAAGGTTTCGGCGGCGATACTGGCCGTGGTGATTATGACTGTCCTTGCGAATCGGCCGGTAAAGGCCGATGCAGCGCTCTACTGGGTGGAATCACACGCAATAAGCCAGGGCAGCGTCATCGGCGACAGGTGGGACGGTTCATACGACCCGGCGGACTACCCGGCCGTTGCCGCGTGGGAGGGGATATCGTCCGGCAGGGGCGAGTTCGGGACTGACCAGGCGGCCAGCGCCTCGTGGCTTTTCGAAGGGACATCGTTTAGATACGCCGGGGCCGATGCGACCTGGTTCGACACCATCACCGTGTATGATCCTTTGCTGTCTGTCGGGGATCCGCTGTTGGCCTACCTGCACTTCAACCTGACGGGCAGTCTCCTCGTTTCGCAGACGGGAACGCGCCCGGCCGATACCGTAACGGAAGGCCGCGCGGCGATCTGTGCGGATGTCACAAGCACGGCCCTGGGCCTTGCGGCGCACGGCTACAATATGCTCAGCGACAAGAGCGACGCCGGCGTCGTCTTTCACCTCAGCGGAAACTGGGGCCTCGGCGCCACCGCCGTGACTCCCAGCGAGTACGCTTACGACAACGACCTGGTGCTGGAGGCGCTGCTTCCCAACGCAGTGGAGTTTGACCTCCTGGCGAAGATAGGCGTCGCCACGTCCGTCCAGATGTGGTACACGGGGGCGGGTGAGTTTGAGGGCCTGGGCGATTATGAACTTGCCGCGCAGGTGGATTTCGCGCACTCAATGGTCCTGGGAGGCCTCACGGACGCCCAAGGCCGGGATCTTAGGGATTCAGGAATCCTCATCGGTTCCCAGGGCCCGACGTTCGGCGGGCCTATTGCCTTCGTGCCGGAGCCCGCGGGGCTCTCGCTGCTGGTGACGGGGCTGGCCATTGCGGCGTTTGCCAGGTGGCGCGCCGCCGGGCGCCGGGGCGGCAAGAAACGCCGCTTCGCCTCTCGTGAGGCTCAGTCAGGTTACATCGAGGGTGACGAAAACAAGTAGATGCCCCCGGCGCGTGGAACCTTACTGTTCGTCCTCTGATTTGCTTTCCGACGCCTCTCCCGCAGCAGGCAAGTCGGCTGCAAGCCTTACCCTGAGAATCACGGGGCAAAAGACCGCGCACCCCGCCGCGACGAGAGTCGCTGACAGGGCGACGGTCCACCGGATACTTACCACCGACGCTATCTGCCCCGCAAGCAGTGCTCCTATCGGGGCCATTCCACCGAATGCAAGGGTCCGCAGACCCATAACGCGCCCGCGGAAACGGTCGTCGACCAGCCTCTGCAGCAGCACGTCGCTCGAAACCGCAAACGACGTCCAGCCGAACCCGAAGAGCGCGACAAGAAGTATCGCCACAAAGTACGTGCCGGTCAGGGCCAGACCGGCCAGCGCTGTGCATATGATGAGGGCTCCCGCCACGGCGCTGACTTGCGGGGGGACGAGTCCTGCATCGCGGCGGCCCGGGGAGTCGGGGATGTTCCCGCGTTGCGGGCGGCGCCGGTGTGCCACCCCCACCAGGAAAAGCGCCGCTGCCAGCGCGCCTATCCCCTGTGCGGAAACAAGCAACGTGTATTCGCCCACGTTTTTCCCGTAAACCTGCCTTGTGAAGGCGGGCAGGAGGGTGTTGTAGGCGCTTGCGAAAAGGCTCATCACCCCCCAGAGAAGGAGGATGACACAAATGCCGCGTTTCGAGAAGGCGTAGCGCAGCCCCTCTCCAAGGCGCGCGCGACTCCCATCGGCAGTGGTGCCTGCGTGCGGGGCGTACTGCGGCCTTATGAAAAAGAGGACAACGAGGATAGGTATGAAAGTGAGGGCCTTGACAACAAAGCAGCCCGTCGCGGCGAGCACGAGGAAGATGAGGCCCCCGATCCTCGGGCTTATGATCCTCGCCAAGTTGAACGTGGCCGAGCGCAGCGCTATGGCGTTGCCGAGGGCCCGCCGCCCGGCCACTTCGACAATAAACGACTGCCTGGCGGGTATGTCAAAGGCGCGCCCTATACCCGTGAGGAACGCTAACACGTATATGGCCGCAAGGTTCAGGTGCCCCGTGGCTGCCAGAACCCCGAACATAAGGCTCCCAAGCATCAGCGACGCCTGAGTGGCGAATACGAGTTTGCGCTTCGTGTACCTGTCGGCCAGGACGCCCCCGACGACCACGAGCAGCGTTACGGGAATGAGGCTGACGAACTTTATTGTCCCAAGCGCCGAGTTGGAGCCCGTGATGTCGTAGACGAGCCAGGGAATGACGGGGAAGGCGATCCAGTTGCCGACCATCGCAAATGCGCGCGCACCCATATAGAGCCGGTAGTTTCGGATGGCGAGCGCCGGGAAATACTGCTCGACTGACCTTGCCCAATGTGGCCTGGTGCGCGGCGACATTCCTTCTCCCGGCTTCCCGAATGCGTGCGGACAGATCCCCCGGCGGCGGGCCGGTATCGGCCAAAGTCGGGCGAGTTCTATTCCCGGACACACCGATAAGCCAAAGGCCTTCGCATCTTGGTATAGTAATTTCATACCTGTGCAGGCTTTTGTTTCAAGGCCAAAACTGGTAAAATGTGATTTGCGCGCATAATGAGTGAACAAAAAGGCACTTAGTGCGTATCTAAGTATGTAAGATACGGATCATCGGGGGGAGGGCTTCGACCCCTTTGTGCCGGGAAGTCCACTGACCTTCCGCGGGTGAGGCGTTGTGCCCCTACGGAGGAACTGTGGCACTGGTGGCTTTGTAGGGGCAGGGCTTGCCCTGCCCGGTGCTAAGGGCGCAGCAAGCGGCGCCCCTACGGCGTTCATTCCGCGTGCGCCAAGGCGCACCCTACACAACTGGGGGTCTTCGATCCCTTTTTGCGATGTGCCACTGGTGGCTTGTCCACCAGTGGAGGGGCTTCGTCTCCTCTTTGCTGCGGAGGCTGTGGACACAGGCGAGGTAACGGTTATGGACGACGTGTTGAAGTTGATCCGTCTCGTCAGGCGCAGGGTGTTTTGCAACCGCGTCCTGGAGCAGTTCTTCCGGGCGGTTTTCTATGTGACTGTCGCGATCGGGCTCTTCGTGCTCGGGGCGAAGATGATATTTCTGCCGAACGCACTTTCCTATGTGGCCTGGGCGGCGGCAATCGGCGTCGCGGCAAGCGCGGTCTGTGCGTTGGTATGGGCGCGCACTGAACCCTTCGGCGTCGCGGTGGCCGCCGACGAGCGCCTGGGCCTGGCCGAGAGGCTTTCCTCAGCCCTTCTTGTTTCCACCGACGACCAGGCGATGGCGAGGGCCGTTGTGGCCGACGCACGGCAGTGGGCGCACAGGACCCGTTACGAAGAGCGTTTCCCGATTTCCCTGCCTGCGCGGTCCTGGCGCGTTGCGGCGGCGGTGGCTGCGCTTTGCCTGGTGCTTGTGCTGCCGCAGTTCGACATCCTGGGGCGTCGCGGCGCATACCTCAGGCAAAAGAAGGAAAAGGAACAGGTCGCGAGGGAAGTCAAGCAGATCCAGAGGAAGGTTAAGCAATTCAAGAAGACCATCGCGAAGGGCGATCTGGAAACGATGACGCTCATCGAATCGCTCGAAGCGAATCTTGCGGAGATCGACAAGAAGGGCCTCGGCAAAAAGGAGGCGCTGGCCGCCATCTCAAAGGCGCTTGAGGATATCGCCGGGCGGATGAAAAACGTGGCCAGGAAGCTCGCCCGGAAGAGCCGGGAGGATGCGAAGCTCTCTTCCGCCGCGGACCGCGAGGCCCTGAAAAAGGCGGCAGGTCAAATCGCCAAGCTCAAGGAAGCGCTGGAAAAGGGCAACCTCACGCCCGAAAAAGGCGAGGAGCTTGCCAAGGCGCTTGAGGAGATTGCCGACAAACTCGCCAAGAA
>JAGHCE010000257.1 GCA_021160625.1 Planctomycetota bacterium
GCGCGGACGTAGTGGGCGGGCGTTCGTGTGGGGGGTGCTTCTCGGGCTTATGGCGGCGCTGGGCTTTTTCTTTACGCTGGCTCCGGCGGTGGTGGTGATGGTACTGGTCGTCTGCAGCGTGTCCCTTGCAGCCGGCAAGGGGAAAAGCGCCTGGAAAGGCGAGGTCGTTTTCTGGCTGGCGGCCCTCGTCGGCCTCCTGGCCGGCATCGCGGCCCTATACATTGCACTGCACTACAATACGTTTGCATCGGTCGTTGCCTGCTACTTCAATCACAAGGCGTTCTACATCCACTATCCGCGAACCTACTGGAAGTGGATGCTCTATAACCCGCTTGAGTTCGTGATGTTCCTCGGAGGGCCGCTTGCCGTCGTGGCCGCCTGGTACGCGCTGCACAAGCCCTCGGGGAACCAGGACGACCCCGGTATCCACGCCAACCGCATCTACCTCTTCTCGGCCTTGGTGGTGCTGGCGGTTCTCAACTTCTCCGGCAAGAACTCAAGTGAAATCAACCGCCTATGGGTCTTCCTTATGCCGCTTCTGGCCCTGCCGGCCTGCGCCCTCGCCCGGCGGGACAAGTCGGGCGTCAACAACCTGCTGGCGGCAGCCGCCATCCAGATTGCGACGGTCCTGGTGCTGAAGACCTACCTCGACGTCTGGCGCCTTGAGAACCTCTTCCGCGAAATGGGCATCTTCCCCTGACGCCTGCAGAGTCGCCACCGGCCTTCCGGACGCTGCGGATGCCCATCGGCGGCGCTTTCAGGACCTTTTCCATGCGGGCCTGCGGCTCCAGAGGTGTATAATTCAATGGAATCATCCGCCCCGGTCGGCAAAAAGCCGGGCTAATAGCCGTCTTCGCCCCTCCAAGAGGGAACAAATGCGCCCTTGGCGCGTTATTATAGTATCAGTAGGCAATCCTCCGCAGGAACACGGCAAAGAGGCCCGTGTTGTGTTAGTAGGCGAATTAGCGATTGTTTCGAAAGGAACCTTGATGTTGCACAGGCATTCGAAAGTGGTTCTCGCGCTTACCCTCATCCTCCTGGCCCTGTGCCCCGCAACCCTGGGAGCCGAATACTTCGTCTCGACCGGCGGAAGCAACTCTAACGACGGTTCATCGGCGCACCCCTGGCTGACGATCCAGCACGCAGTGAACTCCATCGCCCCCGGCGACGTCATAACCGTTGGCGACGGCACCTACGTCGGCGCGAAAATGACCTCGTCGGGCGCAACAGGAGCGCCCAAGACGCTCAGGGCCGAAAACAACGGGGGCGCCATCCTCAATGCTTCCAGCCCCATCAACTGGCACAACGCTGTCATCGAGGTCGAGGGGCAGAACTATTGGATCATCGACGGCTTCGAGATCGACGGTGTGAACAATACCTACCGAGGCATAGACATCAGGGTCTGCGAGCACAACACTGTACGCAACTGCCACGTCCACGACACGTACCTCACAGGCATATTCGACGGTTTCCACACGTACGCCCTTTATGAAAACAATGTCAGCCACGACAACGGCGAGCATGGGATATACCACTCCAACTCCGAAGACTACGCCGTCATCCGCGGCAACACCTGCTACTCAAACGCATCCTGCGGCATCCATATGAACGGCGACATCTCGATGGGCGGCGACGGCGTCATTCGCCACTGCACGATCGAAAAGAACATCTGCTACGACAACCCTTCCGGCTCCGGGATAAATATGGACGGCGTGAGCGATTCGATCGTTCGGAATAATCTCCTTTACGACAACCACGGCAGCGGGATATCGCTCTACGCCATAGACGCGGCCGAAGGATCGAGCAACAACATCATCGCCAATAACACCGTCGTCAACGCCTCCGACGGCAGGTGGGCACTCAACATCCCGCCAAGCTCCGGGGGGCAGCCGCACCCCACCGACAACAAGGTCTTCAACAATATCTTCTACACCAGGCACTCCTGGCGGGGCACGATCTCTACCCATCCTTCGTGCCTGCCTGGTTTCGAGTGCGACTACAACGTGGTAATGAACCGCTTCAGCATCGACAGCGGCGACAGCAGGATAACGCTGGCCGATTGGCAGGGGCACGGATTTGATACGCATTCAATCATCGCAACGCCTGCGGATCTCTTCGTGGACGAGGCGAGCGGGGACTATCACCTCAAGGACGGTTCGCCCGCAATAAACATCGGCATCGAGGTGGCCGAGGTCACTGAGGATATCGAGGGAACTCCGCGTCCACAGGACGGGCTTTACGACATCGGTGCCTACGAGGTTGCAAGCCAGGCCTCTACATATTACGTCTCGACCTCCGGCGATAACCTTGACGACGGCTCCCAGGCGCACCCCTGGCGGACGATCCAGCACGCTGCGGACATGGTCTCGGCTGGGGACACGGTCATCGTCCTGGCGGGTGACTACAACGAGACGGTGAATATCAACAACCTCAACGGCACCGAAGCAGAGCCGGTTACGATTTCCGGCGTGCAAGGGGCGCACCTTGCGGCTGTTGGCAATGACGCCCTTATGATCTATCAGTCGGCCTGGATCGTGGTTGAAGGCCTCGAAGTCACCGGCGCAAACGGCAAGGCCGGAATCCGAATTGCGGAGTCGAATCATATCACGCTTAGTTCCTGCAAGTTTTCAGGGAACACGCCTTGGTGCGTCAAGACAGGGCTGTCGGATTACGTCACCGTCAGCAACTGCCGGATGGACGGCGGCGGCGCACCCATCTGCATCTATTTTTCGACGACGGATCACCCTGTCCTTTCCGGGTGCGAGCTCTCCAACGCACAGATGGGTCTTCACGTAAACGGCGATTTGGGCGAGGGTGGCGACGGGATGATCTCGTATGCACAGTTCGTGGGGAACACCATTCACGACATCACGCAAACCGGCATAAACCTTGACGGTGTCGAGCACAGCCTGGTAGCCAACAACCTCTTGTACGACAATACCGGCAAAGGTATTGCATCTTTCCACGGCGACGGGCGCGAGACGGGAAGTTTTGACGTGTTCGCCAACAACACCGTTTGCTTCGGCAGCGGCCAAGGCCGCTATGCCTTCAGGATAACAGGCGGCGGATCGCATAATGCCATCGTCAACAACATCTTCATAAATAGTTCCGGCCAGGAGGCGGCCCTGGCTATGTCCTCCGACTCGCTTTCGGACCTGACCTGTGATCACAACATCCTCTTCGGCCTTGCGGGACACGGCAGTATCAGTATCGACGACGGATTTATTACGCTGGCCCAGTGGCGCACTCACGGCTTTGGCGCAGCCTCGATGGAAGTTGCTCCCGACGACGTCTTCACCGACGCGGCCGGCGACGACTATACGCTGAGGTACAATTCTCCTGCGATTGACCAGGGTGTGGCGCTTGGGGAGGTGACCGACGACATCGAGGGCACCCCGCGGCCGCAGGGTGATGATTACGACATCGGAGCGTATGAATACGGCACCGGCAACCCCGACGACAGCGACTCTGACGGTTTGCCGGATGCGTGGGAGGTGGAGTATTTTGGGGATTTGGATGAGGATGGGGACGGGGATTATGACTCTGACGGGGTAGACAACGGGGACGAGTATACGGACGGGACTGATCCTACGCA
>JAGHCE010000074.1 GCA_021160625.1 Planctomycetota bacterium
GAGCACCTCTTACCGCCGGAGCCGGTGCGTTCACGGACGCACCGGGAGAGCAGGAGGAGTCCAGACCGGTGACCTGTGGCTATCGGCTTGGCCGGTGGCCCAAACACAAAAGAGCCCGGGGCGGGCTGGTAGCGCAAGCGAACGTCCGCCCCGGGCAATAGTGAGCAAGCCAATGATGCGCGAAGATACGCGGGAGGTGTCGGTCATAACGAAAACGTACGACTTCATCCTTTGGAGCGTCCCGCACATAGCGAAGTTTCCGCGCGACCGTCGTTTCGTACTTGGAGAGAGGATGGAGCGGACGCTCTACGATGTACTTGACGCGCTCATCGAGGCAAAGTACTCAAGAGAGAAATGCACCCATCTCAGCAATGCAAATAGAATGCTCGAAAGGTTCCGGTTCCAGTTTCGCATGGCGAAAGACCTGAAGATATTAAGCGGCAAGAGCTATGAATTTGCCGCGCGGAACATCGACGCATACAGGAGGGGCGAACTGACGAGGGAGGATCTTGTTTCGAGCCTCGCCGCGTGGGAGGGGTATGTATGCCCTGCGGATACACGGGGCTTGAGACGCTTCTTGTATGATGATTTGCGTCGTTACATGGTGTCAGGCCGGACAGACAGCTCACATAGCGAATGTCGAACGCTCGTCTACCGGCGCACGAAGGCAGCCGTGGGGAGTTCGGCGGCGTAACAGTGCCGTTACATGCCGTAACGTTTTTGGGACCCGCAGCGGCATCCGCAAGCGCGACCCGATACCGCTCCCGCATTGGCACCCCTTCACATCTCATTGCCACCACTGAACTTACGAGAAACCCGCCTTTTTTCTGCGTTCGCCATCGCGTTTGGCCCGGCGGTTGCTCTTAGGTCCTCACGTAGTGGCGTGCACAGGAAGAGGCCTGGAAAGAAGGAGAGGAAGATGCGCATCGGAAAGTGGCTGATGCTCGTGGCGGTGGCGGCGGTGCTTGGCGGCTGCTCGACCACGGCGCGGATGAGGGCATCCGGGCTTGAGAAGAAGGCTGACAAGGCGCTGGCAGCCAGGGACTACGAGACCGCCGCGGAGGGCTACAGCAAGTCTATCGGAGCCCTTGCGCAAAGCAGCGCCGCGCTCAAGCGCGCGTACTGCCTGCACGAACTCGGCCGGACGGCCCAGAGCCGCGAGGCGCTCGCACAGGCGGCCAATCTTTCCGATGCGGGCGCTGCGCTCCTTCTGGCGGCCGAGAGCGGCGCGACATCGGCCGACGTCGCTGCCGCGGCGGGGCGCCTCGAGGGCAATGCCCTCGCGACGGCAGCGCTGGGCGAGGCTCTGGCGAGGGAAGGGGATTGGGCTGGCGCGGCCGACGCCTTCGAGCGCGCGACGCAGCAGGCGGCCGACGGAAGCGCGGTCAGTGTGAAGCTTTTCTACAACCTCACCGTCGCGTCTCTAAAGTCGGGCGGGTACGCGAAGGCCGCGGAGGCCTTCAGTGCGTATGAAACCGCCAGGGGCGCGACGCTGGGCAGCGACGAGCGACACCTCAAGGCGGTTGTCCTTTACGCGGCGGGAGACCGGGAAGGCGCCGGAAGGGTCTGGGCCGCCTTGGACAAGAAGAGCCGCACAGCGATAGCGGCGGAGATCGGCGACGAGTCGGCGGTGCTGGCCGCGCTGGGCGAGTGAAACCATGGAAAAGGAAAGGAGACATGCCATGCGGTTTACAGGAATCGCGCTTGCCGCGGTCTTGGTCCTGGCTGCATTTTCGGAGGCGTTTGCGGTAGACCCGGAGGGGATAGAGGTCACGAGCTACCTGCCGGAATTCAAGACCGACGACGCGGTAGGCCGCATCGAAGAGGGGCTCGCCCCGGCGAGGCAACTCGACTCGGCCTTGAAGGAGAGCACCGAGAAGATATGGCAGCTCGTGGAGGACTACCGCAAGTCGCCGTCGCCGGAGCTCGAGGGCAAGATCTACAACGCGGTCGCCGAGTCGGGCAAGCTCATAGTCGAGCACATCTCGTCCATCGAGTCGCAGCGTGACAGGCTTCGCGATGAACTGCGCGCCCTCACCTTCAACGTGGAAGGCGTTATGAAGAACATAGAGACTTACACGGAGGGTCTCGACGGGCGGGTAAAGGACGTTGTCGAGGAGGCCGGGGCGCTCAAGGATGAGCTCAAGGCGATGGCCAGGGCGCTTGCGCAAAACCCCGATGACAAGGAGAAGCGGCGAGAGTTCAAGGCGAAGATACTCGAGTTCAAGAGGCTCCAGATGAAGCTGGCGATATTGCAGCGCAACCGGGAGATGTACGCGAAGCTTGCCGAACAGATCGGCACGGTGAGCGGTTTTTTCCAGGCGTTCGACACGAGGCTGGACTCGGTCCTCGAGTCTCTTGCGATTCAGAAGAAGCTCATTGCGATGAACCTGACGGTTCTGCGCGACAAGGCGAAGGTCGTTGCCTGGCTTCGCGGCGAGGCGGGCGGCCGCGACGGCGCCGCGGGCCTCGTGCGGCAGTTGGCCGGTCTCTCGGCGAGCATCAACGGCTTTGAGAAGGTGATGGACGTCATGATGAACCTCGGTTCGGACTTCGACGACTTCGCCGAGCTCGTGCCCGAACTCACCGACCCTTCTGTGTCATCGGCGGCGGCGGTGTCCGAGGAGGACCTCGACCGGCTGATAGAGAAGTTTGCAAGCGAGTAGTGACAACTCGCAGGGAAAGGAGTCTCGCAATGAAAATCACATTGGCGATGCTGACGGCGATCCTGGCGGTGTGCGCC
>JAGHCE010000172.1 GCA_021160625.1 Planctomycetota bacterium
CTCAAGCGCCGCCAAAGGCGCTGGAAGAAAGCAGAAACCGGAGGCGGCAGGCGTTGAGTAAGCGGCGAAAAGACACGGGGTTTTCCGAACGGCGGCTGCTGGATTGGATCAGGAAACGCTCACCCGCTGCGGGCGAGGTTGTCCAAATCGGCCCGGGGGACGATGCGGCCCTTGTGAAACTCCCATCGTCGAGGCTCCTCGTCGCCATCGATACGATTGCCGAGGGCGTGGATTTCGACCTTGCCGAGGCGACGGCAGCCGCCGTCGGGCGCAAGGCCTTGGCGATAAACCTCTCCGATATGGCGGCAATGGGTGCAAGCGGGCTTTTCTGCTTAGCGTCGGTCAACCTGCGAGACGACCTGCCCGGCCGCTTTGCGCGGGGGCTGTATTCGGGTATGGAGGCTATGGCGGCGAAATTTGGATGCCCGATCGTCGGCGGCGACGTGACCGGCTGGCCCGGCGGCATCGTGGTGACTGTCGCGATCGCGGGCGTGCCGGAAGGCAAACGCGCCGTGACGCGCGCGGGTGCGCGGCCCGGTGAAAAGGTCTTCGTCACGGGAACGCTCGGCGGGTCGATACTCGGCAAGCATCTAAGATTCACGCCGCGCGTGGCCGAGGGGACATGGCTGGCCCGGCACTGTGCCCCTACCGCTATGATTGACATCTCCGACGGACTCGGCGTTGATGCAGGGGACATTGCCCGGGAAAGCGGCGTCTCGCTCGTCCTTGGTGCCGCCGGGATCCCCATCTCAAGGGCCGCCCGGCGCCTGGGGGCCGCCGACGGCAAGACCGCCCTGGCCCATGCCGTCGGCGATGGGGAGGACTTCGAACTGCTTTTCACGCTGCCGGCCGCACGCGCCGACAAATGCGTGGACGAATGGCCTTTCAGAACGAAGCTTAGCGAAATCGGAACCGTCCAGAAGGGTAAGGGGGTGCGCCTGCACCACCGTGACGCACGAGTGGAAGGGATAGACACTGAAGGTTACGAGCACCTCAAACGGAATAGTCGTTGAAAGCGTCTCGCCGGAAGAAACCGATTTGTTAGCGCGGCTGGCGGCCGAACACCTTTCGCCGGGGCTCTGCATCGCGCTTTACGGGGAACTGGGTTCGGGGAAGACCGTCTTTGCAAGCGGCCTCATCCACGGCCTGGGCGTCGACGACGCCGTCCCCGTGACCAGCCCGACATTCGTGATCGTAAGCGAGTACGAGGCGCGCCTGCCGGTCCACCACGTGGACGCCTATCGCCTTTCCGGCGCGCGGGACATCGTGCATCTGGGCAGCCGGGAGCTTTTTTTCGGGGAGGCGATCAGCGTCGTTGAATGGGCGGATCGCATAGAAAACGCGCTACCGGCCGACCGGATGGACATCTCGTTCGAAATCACGGGACCAACGGCCCGCCGCATCAGCATAAGCCCCCGAGGCAAGGCGTCGAGAGAAGCGCTTGTGTCCCTGGTCAAGACGCTCCAGACATAGAGGAGGGCTTCGCCCCCTCTTTGCTAAGGAGCCCGGCACGTTGTGCCGGGAATCAACCGACCTTCCGAAAGGCTATGTGGCACTGGTAGCCCTCCAGTGAGAGGCTGTTGCCATAAGTCACGTCTTTCGATATACTTGTGCGCCTACTCCGGGGAGATTTCGATGCAAGACGCAATAACCAAGGCCAGGGTCTTGATAGAGGCCTTGCCGTATATCCGGCGTTTTTCGGGCAAGACCTTCGTTATTAAGATCGGCGGCGCGGCGCTGGCCGGCGGGGGGGGGGCTGATACCGTCGAGGACATCGTTTTTCTCCAGCAGGTCGGCATCCGGCCGGTGATCGTCCACGGCGGCGGCCCGCTCATTTCAAAGGCCATCAGCGAGGCAGGCCGCGAGACACGCTTCATCCAGGGCTACCGCCACACCGACGAAGAAACTATGCGCATCGTGGAAAAGGTCCTCATCGAAAACGTCAACGTCGACATAGTGGACGCGATAAACAAGGCCGGCGGCCGCGCGCAGGGCCTCCACCGCCATTTCCGCAACCCCCTGACGGGCATCAGGAAGCGCCTCGATGACGACCTGGGCAGGCCCATCGATCTCGGCCTCGTCGGCGACATTTCGGCCGTGGACGTCGATGGAATAGAGCGCATTTGCAACACCGGCGTCGCACCGGTTATCGCGCCTGTCGCCACGGGTTCGGCCGGCGAAGCCCTCAATGTCAACGCCGACAGCGCTGGCGGAGCAATTGCAGGGGCACTAAAGGCCGAGAAACTCGTCTTTATGTCAGACACCCATGGGATACGGCTCGACCCCGAGGACGAGACCTCGCTGGCGTCGTCGCTTTCGGGCAAGGAGATCGAGGTTCTCGTACGTCGAGGCATCATAAGCGGTGGGATGCTCCCGAAGGTAAAGGCGTGTCTTGAGGCCCTTGCGGGGGGCACGAAGAGGACGCACATAATCGACGGAAGGCTGCCGCACTCGCTACTTCTGGAGATATTCACCGACCGCGGTGTCGGCACGATGATATTGGCGTAACCGGGGCAGGAGATTGCCGGGTTCCTATGCTGGCGAAGAGAATAATACCGTGCTTGGACGTAAAGGACGGGCGCGTCGTGAAGGGGACGCGGTTCGTGGACATCCGCGATGCGGGGGACCCTGTTGAGGTTGCGGCACGCTACGACTGCGAGGGCGCCGACGAGATCGTTTTTCTCGACATCACGGCGTCCCACGAGAAGCGCGGCATCATTATGGACGTGGTCAGCCGCACGGCCGAGCAGGTTTTTATGCCGCTTACGGTCGGAGGGGGCGTCAGGAACGCCGCCGATATGCGGGCGCTTCTCGCGGCGGGGGCGGACAAGGTTTCGATAAACACGGCCGCCGTCGAGAATCCGGACCTCGTACGCGAGGCGGCGCTTCTTTTCGGTTCGCAGTGCATAGTCGTGGCCATCGACGCCAAGCGCCGCAACGGAGGCTGGGAGGTTTACACGCACGGCGGGCGAAACGGCGTCGGCCTCGACGCGATAGAGTGGGCGCGTCGCGTGGAGGAACTCGGCGCCGGCGAAATTCTTCTGACGAGTATGGACCGTGACGGCACAAAGAACGGCTACGACATCCCGCTGACGCAGAGCGTGGCCGAGGCCACGGGCATCCCGGTGATAGCATCGGGCGGCGCCGGCACCCTTGAGCATCTCAAGGAAGCCCTCGTGTCGGGCAAGGCCGACGCCGTCCTGGCGGCAAGCATCTTTCACTTCGGCGTATACACGGTAATGCAGGCGAAGGACTACCTTCGCGAGAGGGGCGTAACTATCAGGGACTGATTTAGTGACCACAAACTGCAGGTGGATGTTATGTCAAGTGATTCGCTCAAACTGGATACACTTTTCGGCGTGACCGCAAAACACGGCGCAAGCGACCTTCATCTCAAGGTGGGACAGCCGCCGCTGTTGAGGATCGCATCAGACGTTCGCAGCCTCGACCTGGAGCCGCTGACCCACGAGGACGCCGAACGGCTCATCCTGCCGATACTTTCCGACGAGCAGAAGAAACATCTCGACAAACTCGGCGCGGTGGATTTTGCCTACAGCGCGCCCGGCATCGGCAGGTTCCGCGTGAACGTCTACCGCCAGCGAGGCAGTATCAGCATGGCGGCCCGCCGCGTCCTCACTGAGGTCCCCAGTTTTGCGGAGCTTCACCTGCCCCCCATCATCGCCAAGATAGCCGGCTATCGCCAGGGGCTCATAATCCTGGCGGGGGTGACCGGTTCGGGAAAGTCGACGACACTTGCCGCGATGCTCGACCACATAAACGAGACTCGCCGGTGCCACGTGCTGACAATCGAGGACCCCATCGAGTACCTGCTCACAGACAAGAAGGCATTCATCAACCAGCGCGAGGTCGGCATAGACACGCCGTCGTTCAAGACGGCTCTCAAGCATATGGTCCGCGAGGACCCAGACGTCATTCTCATTGGCGAGATGCGCGACGACGAGACCTTTTCGGCCGGGATGGCCGCCGCCGAGACGGGCCACCTTGTGCTGGGGACGCTGCATTCCTCGACCGTCGGCAGCACTTTCAGCAGGATTCTGGAGTTCTTTCCGCCCACCCAGCACGAGCAGGTGCGGCAGGGCCTGGCTTTTAACCTGAAGTCAATCGTCTGCCAGAAACTGCTGCCGTCCGTCAAGGAAGGCATAGGGGTGGTGCCCGCGACCGAGGTTATGCTGATGAGCCCGATAATGCAGAAACTGGTCAAGGACCGCGAAGACAGCAAGATACCGGACGCCATTCGGTCATCGGCCGAAGAGGGGATGCACGACTTCACCGAAAGCCTCCGAGGCCTCATTATGGACGGCTTCGTGGAGATAAACGTCGGCCTCGCAGCAGCCACAAACCCGGAGGCTCTCAGGATGGCCCTGAAGGGCATCAAGCTGGGCGAGAGCCACGCCATTCTGGGCGCGTAATCGGGAAGGCGGGCGTCGGCAACCGCCGGCCGGTTAGCCAAGGGGGTGGAAATCCCCTTGTTGTCGGCCGGGGGGCACGATAGACTATTTGGAGGAAGCGGTGATCATTCGAGGTTCAGGTCGGAAAGGGGCGTCTTTGATCGCAGGGAGTCGGCGTCTTCGGGCGGCACTGGCCACAGGGCTTCTCTGGCCGTTGGTGCTCTGTGTGCCGGCTTGTGCGGCTATGGGCCAGGTGTCCTCGGATACCGGCGGTGTCAACACCCCCTACGCAAATCCAATAAGCCACATATGGCTGGTCATCATCATCTGCGGCGCGGCGTTCTGGCTTGCCGCCCTCGACTGGATAAACAAGGACGCCGAACCGGTCAAGGAAAGCCCCCATCTCTGGAACCTGCTCTTTTTTTCCACGGGCGTCTTTAGTTTCTGCGTGGCCTGGTTGCTGCCCTACCCTGTTCTCTCGGCGGTGCTGTTTGCAATCGTCGTCGGAGGGACGTACACGACCTACGTGGTAATCCGCAACGCCAAGGTACCCTACGACGACAAGGTCTGGACCTCCCGCCACCTGTACGGCGTCTACAGGAACGTGCTCTCCGCGCTGGGTATGCGGGCTTATACGAAAACCACACGTGGCGAGTCGAAGAGGGACATTACGGAGGTTCCCGTAACTCTTATCAACCGCACCGGCACCCGACAGGAGGCCGAGGGCCAGGGCAAGACCGGAAGCGCTCTCCAGGCGGTCAAGTACCTCATCTACGAGGCCGTGCAGAACCGCGTCACCGACGTCCACCTCGAGCCCAAGGGTTCGAGCGTCACCGTGCGCTACCGCATAGACGGCATCCTTCACAACACCGAGCCGCTCCCGCGCGAACTCGGCACTTCGACGATAAGCGCCATCAAGGTCCTGTGCGCGATGGACATATCCGAGCGGCGTCGGCCGCAGGACGGGGCGTTTTCCGCCGAGCTGCCGGGCAAGAACATAGACATACGCGTGGCGACCAATCCCAGCGTCGGCGGGGAGCGGATGATGATGCGCATTCTCGACCGCTCGCGCGGGCTTATGGCACTTGAAAACCTGGGTATGACCCGGAAGATGCAGCAGGAGCTCCTGAAGTTCGCCGCAAGCCCCAACGGGATGATGGTCGTCACCGGCCCCACCGGCCACGGAAAGACGACCAGCCTCTACGCGCTGCTCAACAAGATCGACGCCTTTCAGCGAAACGTCATAACCATAGAGGACCCCGTCGAATACAGGCTCGAAAACATCTCCCAGACGTCGATCAACTCCAAGGCCGGCATCACCTTTGCAAACTCCCTGCGTTCGATGCTCAGACAAGACCCCGACGTCATCCTGGTCGGCGAGATTCGCGACAGCGAGACCGCCGAGATAGCGATGCAGGCCGCGATGACGGGGCACCTGGTTTTCACGACCGTCCACGCCGCTGACGCCGTTTCTGTCATCTTCAGGCTTCTCGACCTCGGCATACAGCCGTATCTCATCTCGGCGGCGGTCACGGGCATTCTCTCCCAGAGACTCATCAGGATGCTCTGCAACAACTGCAAGGCCCCCTACCGGCCCAAGCCCGGCTTTCTCGAAAAGGCCGGGTTGCCCGCGCACAGAGTGGAGGTTCTCTACAAGCCGGTCGGTTGCGAGAGATGCCAGGGAACCGGCTTCTACGGGCGCACGGGGATTTTCGAGCTGCTCACGATCAATGACGAACTGCGCGACATAATACGCTCGAACCCCTCCGTGACCCAGGTCTATCGCAGCGCACGCAAGACCGGTATGCGCACCTTCGAGGAAGACGGGCTGCTCAAGGTGGCCAGGGGAATTACGTCGGTCAAGGAGCTGCTGCGCGTCACAAGGGGCGATAAGACCCGCCAAATGGACTACAAGGAAAAGGGAGACTGATCATAGCACTCATCAACCTGTTAGTGGTCGCAATCATCATCGGCGGCACGCTGCTGTATGCGGCGAGGGGGGCCTTTTCTGCGGTTGCGACGTTCCTTATCACGCTCCTGGCAGCGCTCACCACGGCAAATTACTACACGCTCCTGGAGCGAGTCATCCTGAAGATTCACGAATCGACGGCGTCCTACGCGGACGCCTTAGCGTTTCTGCTGACTTTCCTTATCTCGTTCCTGCTGCTGCAGTACCTGGCGATAACCTTCTTCGAGGAGCACATCGCCCTGAATATCATCGCCAACGGCCTGGGAGGGGCTATCTTCGGCGCTTTCGCCAGCACCCTCCTTGCGGGCGTTCTGGTAATAGCCTGGTTTATGCTGCCCGGCTCCGTTTACCTCCGCAAGGCCGAATCGGCCGAGCCTTCGGTGGTGGCAAACGTCGATGAGCATTTCCTCGACACGGTCCGCTTTATCGCCAATGACCGCATCCCCGGCCAGGCGGCCTTCGATCCCACCCACACTTTTATGCGCCTGCATACGAACAAGTACCGCCTCCTGCAACGCAGTGAGATCGATAACTCTTCGCAGCGCGGACGCCGCCGCTAAAACCCCAACCGCCGTCGCGGCAAGTGCTCGTCAGACAGGCAACCTCGTAACAGAGGCGGCTTCGCGGAGTGTTGCAAACGGCTTGATCCGGGAATAATCGGCCGGACCACGAGAACGGCGCAACGCGGTCTCAGGAGAGAGCGCCGGCAATCCTTGCCGCAAGTTGGTCGCCTCTTCCTTCCGGGTAGGTCGAGGTTATCCACCGGTAACCGCGCCCGTCGGCTTCCTTTCGCGGAATGATGTGGAAGTGCACGTGCTCAACGACCTGCCCCGCGACACACCCGCAGTTATTTAGAAGGTTGAAGCCCTCGGCGCCGACAAGGTCGGTTACAACGGGAGCAATTCTCGCCAGGGCCGCCGTCACCGCGGCCAGGTCTTCGCGGGTCATCCCGGTGATGTCTCTTGCGTGGGCCTTGGGTATGACAAGCGTGTGGCCTTCGGCGACGGGGTTAATGTCGAGAAAGGCGAGGACGAGGGCATCCTCCCAAACCTTCCAACAGGGAAGATTCCCGGCGACAATCCTGCAGAAGATGCAATCGCTCATCACGTCTCCGGCGATCATCAACGGCCCAAGGTCCGACAGGCCCTGCGGTACCGGCAGATTGCCCTTTCCCGGCAGGCCGTGTCGGTCTTTACTGCTCTTCGGGCGCGTCCTCGGCCGGCGGCTGTTGGGGTTCTTCGGCGGGTGCTTTGGGCGTCTTTTCGGACGGTTGTGCAGCGCTCACTTTCTTGTGTGACTTTTTCGACCGCGCCTTCTTCGTGGTCCTTATCTCCTCCTCGACGAGCTCGAAGACGCACTGCGTCGCTGCGTCACCCAGCCGCACGTCCGAGAGATGAAGAATGCGCGTGTACCCGCCCTGCCGGTTGGCATAGCGCGGGGCAATCTCGTTGAAGAGCTTGTGGACCATTTCCTTGTCACCCAGGAGGGCGATGGCCCTGCGCTGGTTGGCCACGCCTCCCTTCTTGCCGAGCGTAACGAGCCGCTCCACGAGATGCCGGCACTCCTTGGCCTTCGGCACGGTTGTTATTATCCGTCCCGGGTTGTCCGGATCTTCGCTACCGCCGTCGGTGCGTAGGAGGCTTGCGGCCATATTGCGCAACATCGCCTTGCGGTGACTCGGCGTCCGGTTCAAATGCCTTGTGCGTACGCGGTGCCTCATTTTGCGATCGTCTCCTTGTGCGACTCCACCGGCCACTCAATTTCCATTCCCAGAGAAAGGGCGAGATCCGCGAGTTTCTCTTCGATCTCCTTGAGCGACCTCTTTCCGAAATTCCTTACCTTCAGAAGCTCTGCAGAGGTCATAGTAACGATGTCTCCAACAGTTTTTAGTTGCTCCGCCTCAAGACAGTTGTGGGCGCGTACGGAAAGCTCCAGTTCATCGATCGTCATAGAGAGCTTCTGCCTGAGCTCCGGCGTTATGCCCGATTTCTCATCCACCACAATGTCGTCGATTGGCATATCCTGTATTTCATCACCGATTTCGAAGTAGTGAATGAAAACGTTGAGGTGCTTGCGAAGGATTTTCGCCGCCTCCACAACCGCCATTTCGGGCGTTATCGTGCCGTTGGTCCATATCTGCATTATCAGCCGGTCGTAGTTGGTCCTCTGGCCCACGCGCGTGTTCTCGGTGGAGTACTCCACCC
>JAGHCE010000002.1 GCA_021160625.1 Planctomycetota bacterium
CGATTCACGCGCCCAATGCAGGGTGCGCTCCGGCACAACATGCCGGGGCCCTGATGAAACCACGTGAAGTGCGGCCGCCGCGCTACTCGGCAACCTGCAGCCGGACCTTTCGCACGCAGAGCGCGTCGTAGCTTACGTTGTCGAGCGTGCGGCCGGAAAAGATCATATGGAGCATCCGGCCGTCCTTGCTTATCCATTTCGGCGGAAACCGGTAGTAGTGCGTCCCGCCGAGGCCCCAGTAGTCCGTGCGCCAGATGAGGTTCCAGGGGCCCCAGGGCTCGGGCGCTTCGTAGATGCCCCAGCCACCCCTGTTGTCGTGGCCCAGCGCCATTATGTAGAGGCCGAGCCCCGGGTTGTAGACGACGTCCGACCTCCGGCAGTGCCCCTCATACGAAAGCACAGGCCCGCGCTCGTCTATTTGCTTGCTCCAGACCGGCGCCTCATCCTCGTCCAGCCGAACGAAAAACTCCCAGGCATCTCGCTCTCTGATTTTGTCCTTGTGAACGCGCGCCAGCACCATCCCGTCGTAGGCTTCATAGGCACTGGGGCCGTCGTTGGAGTAGACATATACATACGAGTCGCGCGCGCCTTCATAATTTTTCCCGAAGTTGAGAATCGTCGGGCAGCCGAAGCTCGTCTTGAACTTGAAGCCCCACTCCCACGTCTTACCGAGGTCCGCCGACCATGCAAGCTGCGAATTGTCCACGTTCCGCACCATCATATAGAGCACTCCGTCGACCATCACAAGCCCGGCGGCCTTAGCGCCTTTCCTGCCGTCGCCGGTTATCTCGCCGGTCTGTGAGCGGATGTTCTCGCACGTCGGGTCCTCAGGACCTCCCGTTACCTTCCCGTACCCCAGGCTCAGCTTCTCCTTTATCCGCGGTTCGAAGCCCCACCCGTCGCCGTACGCAACGTACTGGGCGTCATCGTCGGCCCAGGTAATCGGCCAGTTGTCGCTGTCGATGCCCCTGCGGACAATCTGTGAGACCGGCGCGAACTCAACGCCCGTTATCGCCCTGCTTCGGGGGCAGTCGGGAGCGGCCTCTTCCGGCGGGTCGGTCACCGCCTCCATCAGCGGATTGAAAAGGTACTCCTCAGCCCCTCCCCAGAAACCCTCCCGCAGCGACTCCTGCCCCAGGTTCCTGCTGCCGTTTCGCACGACGATGAGGTCCAGGCTCGGTACAACCAGAAGCATTTGGTTCTTCGCTCCCGCACCCGCAAAGGCGTCCCACGGCACTTCCGGCCACGTCCGGTCGTAGTTGGTGTACCAGCACAGGCCGCTGGCAGGCTGCGGATTGCCCTCTGGTTTCGGCGGCAGCTTCGTACCGTCATACGTGAGGAGCGCTTTGACCGCCTTCTCGCTCAAGAGCTGCTCGCCTTCCCAGTCGCCCCCTCGCAGCATAAGGCGCCCGATGCGAGCCACCGCCCTCGGCGTAAACGACCCGCCGCCCCAGTTCGCCACGAGCTTGAGGCCGTCAACTTCATACGTCTCCCCGTAGCCGACCGACCATTCCTCCGGCGGCACGCCGATGGGGTCCATTATCCGCTCTTTGAGCATTGTCCGGACGTCCGGATGAGGCGTCTCTTTGATCGCCGCCGTCACCGCGTAGGCCAGAGCTGCCATACCGGTGTTGCTGTAGTGATACTTGGTGCCCGGTTCGAAAATAACCGGCGCCTCGTTTATCGCAATCGAAAACGGGTCCGGCTCCCTCCGCCAGAAGGCCCCCTTCCAGCCGGGAAGGTCCTTGTGCTCCACCCCCTCCTCGTTAGCGTCCTCCAGGCCCGAAGTATGCGTCGCAAGATGCCGTATCGTAATCTTCGACTTGAGCGGGTCGTCCTTCCACGCGGGAATGTACTTCGACGCCAAATCATACGCGCTTATCAACTCGTCGTCTATCGCAAGGCCGAGTGACATCCCGCCGACCAGCGCCTTGGCAAGCGAAGCCGTATAGTGCCTCTCTTCCGGGCCGCGCCCCTCTTCGTACCATTCATACGCAATCTTGTCATTCCTAATGACAAGAAAGGTCTTCGTGCCTCGCGCGGCCAGCTCGTCCTTTGTCTTTATGAGCTTCGCCCCGTCCATCCCCACCTCTTCAGGCTTCGCCGTCTCCCACACGAATTCGCCCGCCATAACCGCTCCCCCTCCCGCAAGAAAAAACGCCATCGCCGCCGCAGCCATCGCAACGATCCTCGTAAAACCATCCGGAATACCCATCACACACCTCCCGTCAGTGCCTGGCCGTAGCACACATATCACCCGCAGGGGCGAGGCATGCCTCGCCCGCGGAAGGCTAGGTGATTGCCTCGGACAACGCCCGTGGCCCCCATAGCCAATGTAGGGTGCGCTTTAGCGCACGCGGAACAAACGACGGCAGACAAGAATGTTCGCCCTACCCACTGGGTGCAGTTTGCCGCACACGGAACAAATACCGTAGGGGCGCATATTCTGACAAGACAATGGCCAATTGGAGCTATTTAGTATGTTAGGGGCCACCCGAAATGGCAACGCTTTTTCGCTGCCGGCCGAGCGTCGGACCGCAGCCGCAGGGTCGGCCACCCCCGGATAACTTGCACGCCGTGTCCTGGTAAGTGCCCGGTGCGCTCTTCACAAAAGGGGCACCGTTTGCTAACCTATAAGGGAAGATACGCGGCGGGTTTCCCCGCAAAGGAGGTTCCAGGTGAAGGTGAGAGGGCGCAGAGGAATCATTCAGGGGCCGCTCCTGATGGGGGAGGATTTCGAGGCCGAGGCCCTTGCCTTGCTCGGTGAAGACGCCTTGGAGGAGCCGTCCGCGCCGCCTGCGGCAGCGGGGCTTGAGGCGCTCCGAGGGCCTGCGGAAGACGCGTGGACTCTGCCGAAAGCGCCGCAGGTGGAAGGTCCCGTAACAACCGTGACTCACTCCGGGGGCGAAGGGCCCACCGCTTCCGGGACGGTGCTGTACCTGCCGCCGTTCGGGAAGAACTGCCGGACGGTAGGACTGGGCACTGGCGGGGCGCGCGCGGCCAAATGCGAAAGCGACCTCGGGCGCTTCGACGTTTCCTGCGCAGCCGGGCCGGGCGGCTACTGCTACACAGTGTCGAGCCCCTGCCTTGACTACCATGCCGACGCCGACGGCTGGGTATCCGTGGAAATTGCGGTTGTACTGTGGGGCACCGCTGAGGCCGAGGCTCCTGAGGGCGCTGCGGTACGCGCCGAGGTGGGCCTGTTCGCCGCCGGCTGCTGGCCCAAGGAGAAGGGCAAGTACTGGCAGGCGCCGCTGGTTATCCTTGGATCGGGGGGTGAGAGAACTTTCGAAAACGAGGTGCTCCTGCACCAGGCATACTTCCCGGTGGAAAAGGATGTGGAGTACTCCGTCGGCACGGGGCTTACCACCCTGTGCATGGCGCCGCGCGGTGCGGCAGCCTGGGTGCGCCTGTGGGGAAGGCTTGTTTACGCTCTCATCAGGCCGGTTGCCGCCGCCGAGGAAAATCCACCGTTCTAAACCGGCCCGTCGGGCGACGGGAGACACCGGATCAGGCACAAGACAAGGAAGGGGAGAAAAGCGTGATAAGGAAAATCGCCGACATTCTTGCTGAAAAGAGGCCGACGTTCTCGTTCGAGGTTTTTCCGCCGAAGACCCCAAAGGGTATGAGGAACCTCTTCAAAACCATCGAGAAACTTGCCGAGCTCGAGCCCGACTACATCTCGGTCACCTACGGCGCAGGCGGATCGACCAGCAAGTCCACGCTGGACATCATAAGAAAGATACAGGAGCGCTTCGGCCTGACCTGTATGCACCACTTCACGCTTGTCAACCAGACCATCGATGAGCTTACCGGCCACATCAGGGAGATGCTGGACGCCGGCGTCAGGAATGTCCTCGCGCTTCGCGGCGACCCGCCGCCTGAAATGGGCGACGAGTTCCACAAGGTGGACGGGGGGATTGAATACTGCTACGAACTCATCGACCTCGTAAAGAAAATCGGCCCCGACAGCTTCAGCATCGCCGCGGCCGGGTTTCCCGAAGGTCACGTCGATTGCCCTTCGAAGGATCTCGACAGCCGGTACCTCAAGACCAAGCTCGACCACGGCGCCGCGTTCGTCGTGACGCAGCTTTTCTTCGAGAACGAGATCTACAGCGAGTACCTCGAACGCACCGAGGCCGTAGGGGCCGTCGCGCCGGTCATACCGGGGCTGCTGCCGATTATAGACTATAACCGGCTTCTCAAGTTCTGCGACGTCTGCGGCGCGTCCATCCCCCAAAAGGTCCACGACATCTTCAAGCCTATGGCCGACGACAAGGAGCTCACCGTCAAGACCGGCACCGAGTTTGCAATCGACCAGGCTAAGGACCTGCTCGAGAGGGGCGCGCCCGGCATCCATTTCTATTGCCTGAACAAGGTGGAGCCCGTCCGCACCATCTGGAAAGCGCTCAAGGGGATGTAGTAATCAATTTCACCACAAGTCACCCAGACACAGAGAAACACGATGTAGTTGTGTAGGGTGGGCTTTAGCCCACGTGGAATAGATATAGGTATCGTAGGGGCGAGGCATTACCTCGCCCGCGGAAGGTTAGAGGATTGCCTCGGGCAACGCCCGTGGCCCCCGTAGCAAAGAGGAGGCGAAGCCTCCCACTGGTGGGCAAGCCACCAGTGCCACATTGTTATAGATAGAATTTTCCCGCAGATTGCGCAGATTGCGCAGAAAAGGAAGCACGGCGGGGCAAGACCCACCGTGGCACACGTACCGTCCGTAGGGGCGAGGCATTGTCCGCGGAAGGCCAGGCACGTAGGGTGCGCTTTAGCGCACGTGGAATAAACGTTCGGCAGACAAGAATGTCCGCCCTACTTGTTGGCTGACGCATATGCCGGCAGACAAGAATGTCCGTCCTACTTGTTGGCTGACGCATATGCCGGCAGACAAGAATATCCCCCCTACTTGTTGGCTGACGCATATGCCGGCAGACAAGAATATCCGCCCTACCCCATTGGCCGTCGCATACGGAATCTGTGAGGTGGTGCGGCAAAGAAAATGGCGGAGAGTGCGGGATTCGAACCCGCGGAGGGAGTTAGTACCCCCTCAATGGATTAGCAATCCATCGCTTTCGACCACTCAGCCAACTCTCCGCCCGAAGACCCTCCACAGGCGGCGCGGGGCGGCCCGAAATGAAGAGGCCGCCGTTCCAGAAAATACTAAGCCCCGCAGCCGCCCCTGTCAAGTGCCTCCCCGGCGCCAGGGAATCGGTGTTGGGCCGGATTTACCGTGAGGCGGCTTATATGAGTGAGGCGCAAGTGCGACTCGGAAGACTGAGCACGAAGTGGACTCCGGTTCTCAGGATCGAAGGTGTCCCACTGTTTGCGCTCGCTATGGTTGCTGGAATAATCGCAGGTTACGGCAGCTGCAAAGACCCCGTCTGGCTGAGGATTGTTCTTGGCTGTGTTACAGGCATCCCCATACTTCTGGTTGGATGGCTTCTTGTCAGTCTGAAGACAGTCCAAGCTGATGAAAGCGGACTATTCGTGCAGGGTGTCTTTAGGTCCTGCAAGTTGCCGTACTCCGAGATCGAAGAGGTGCGGTCGAGGTGGTTCCTTTCCTGGCCGATGTTCATTGCGGCGCCCCCATTCGTCAAGATAATACTGAATCGTCCATCCTGCTGTGGCGACAAGTTTCGTTTCCTGCCCCGCGTTACGCTCTCCGGATGGCAAGAGCGCGTGCATCCGGATGTGATATTCCTGCGGGAGATGTTGGCAAAGCACACAAGTTGAGATGTTCCCGGTGAGAGTGCGCACGGCGCGGGTGGCTATTGTGCCTTGCCGAGTTGAAATGAGTACCCCATCCGCCAGTACAGCTCGTCGGTGAAGCCGAGACGGCGATAGATGTGAATAGGCGTGTCCGCAGGGTCGGTGCTGATAACCAGTGACCGGCACCCCCGTTCGTATGCGTCTCGAATCACCCGTGAAAGCAGACCCTTTGCCACCCCGCGGCGACGAAAGGGGACACGGGTAGCGACCTGCGAGATGAAGCGATCACTGTCGATGTCAAACCACACTATAACCCCTGCTGGCTCACCTTCCAGCCGACCTATAAGGAAACGTCCTTTGCCTTCCAGTTCGGTCCCACGGATGGCGATCTCGGACTCGAGCAGATCAGGTGAAGGGTCTGATTCCGTATCGCCGAATGCCTTCAGCTTGGTTGACGCGAAGTCGGTCAGATTCTCAGCAGTTACGGCCTCTATTGTCAAACCGCTGACATCGCAAAACACCGGTACGTCTCCAACGTGCGCCAGGAAGACTTCCGCTCCCTGGCATACGCAGCCGGCCTTGACGAAAGCGGAGCCAATTGCTTCGTCGGTTTTTCGATCATCTACCCAGATGCGGACGGGTGACTCATCGTACCATCGTCGCAGGTCGGCAAAGAACTCCTCAACTTCGTCGAGCGAAATGCCTTTGACGGTTACTCTGTTGGTGCGGCTGGAATGCGCCCTGATGTTACGCGAGTAAAGGCCGAACCTCCTGGGCTCGGTCAAGTAGCCCATCTCAGGGAAGGACCGCGAGTACCAACTGCGAACGGCACTCGTCGCCGCATCGCGATCGTATTGAGACATTCCCAGCATCCTCCAAACAGCCTCAGCCCGATCCCGGCAATCGTTAAACCCGTCAAGTCGGCCTCAACGCGGGTGGCACCGATAACTTGTTATCGGTGTTCGCCGGAGGCGAACAAGAGGCATTAGTCGAAGCCTTTGCGTGTGCCACGGCGGGTACGCCACGCCACCGGCACATAAATTTTACCCGCCTCTGAAGGACTTGCCACGGTGTGGGGGGTTGAACAGCCAACCCTCCTGTTACTTCGCAACCCTGATAACGAGTTATCAGGACCACCCGCGATAGCGACCTCCATAGAAACATCGAGAGACTCCACGCGCGGGACCCGGAAGGAATTATCGTTTTGCGGGCGGCGGCGTTTGTGGGTATACTACGTCTGTCGCCGGCCGGGAGAGGGGAGTCTTATCAGCGGGCGGGTTCGGAAGGGTTGCGTTGTCGGCTATGGGGGGGCTTTCGCTCACGCGTATCACTGGTGGACAAGCCACCAGCGCCACATAGTCTTTGTAGGGGCGAGGCACGCCTCGCCCGCGGATGGCCGGATGATTGCCACGGACAACGTCTGCGGCCCCCGTAGCAGAAAGGGGGCGAAGCCCTCCCACGAGCTTGCGCTCTTTGCAAATACCTCTACAATTGGCAACACGCGAGCGGAAAGGACTTTTGCGATATAATGGGTAAGAAAAGCGCTCCAATCATCACGATAGTCGGCGGCGGTTCTGTTCACTGGTCGCCGACAATAGTCAACGACATACTCCTGACGGAGGCGCTCGACGGCGCCGAGGTGCGCCTTCTTGATATCAACCTGGAAGCGGCCGAAAGGATCGAGGCATTTTCGAAAAAGCTGGCGGAAAAGTACGGCCGCAAGACGACGTTTATCACCACCGACAACGAAGAGAGGGCCTACTCGGGAACCGAATACGTCATCATCACTATATCGACCGGCGGCTTCGACGCGATGCGAAACGACATTGAGATTCCTCAAGAATACGGCATCCTCCAGACGGTCGGCGACACGGTGGGCCCGGGCGGCTGGAACCGCGCGCTGCGGAACATACCGGTTTTTGCGGCGATGGCCGCCGCTATCGAAAAGCACTCCAACGACGCGGTCGTGATAAACTACTCGAACCCGATGGCGATATTGACGCAGACGCTTGCCGAAAACTGCTCGCTGCGCGTGACGGGCCTGTGCCACGGCATATTCTCGGCCATCGACCTTTTCTCAGTCCTGTTGGAAGCCGACAAGTCCGAGATACAAATCTCCTTCGGCGGCACCAACCACTTCTTCTTCATAACGGATGTGCGCGTTAACGGCAAGGACGGCTACCGCCTTCTCGCCGAGAAGCTGGGAGACAAAACACTTGGGGATTACCTCCACGAGACGGCCGTTTCGGGCTTCGAGCTTTACCCGGATATGTTCGTCGGCAGTGCGTTCTACCACCAGTACGGTTACCTTCCCTACCCCGGCGACAGGCACACGTCGGAGTTCGTCTCGGGGTACCTCAACGCCGGGCCGGAAAGGCTCGATGAATATGTCATAAAGCGCACGTCGGTGGACTCGCGCGTGGAACAAAACGACAAGTGGATCGCACAGGTGGAAAGGTGGACCTCCGGCGAGGATGAGTTCGACCGGGACCGCTCGCGGGAGACGGCCGCGTCGATAATCGAGACGATCCACGCTGGCGGCGACCTCGTCGACGATCTGAACCTCCCCAACCGCGGCCAGATTACGAACCTCCCGCGCGGCGTCGTCGTCGAGACGCTGGGCGTGGCCAATATGCTCGGCTTCACGCCTTGTACATATGGAAATCTTCCCAGCCCTATAGCAGCGATGACCCTGCCGCACTGCGTCAACCAGCAGCTTATTATGAAGGCGGCGCGTGAGGGCGATAAAGCGGCGGCATACCAGGCCCTGGCGGGGGACCCTCTTCTCTCCCACCTCGCCCCCAAAGCCAAATACAGCCTCTACGACAAGCTCATGAAGGCCAACCGCCCCTGGCTGCTCAAGGGGCTCAAATAGGCGCGAACCGGGTGCAGCTAAGCTATCGGCGGGAGAATTCGTTTTTCTCACCTGGAGCGGGGGGAGTGCGGTGTCCTATGTGC